>NZ_JBHJUK010000034.1:43868-67539 GCF_042266225.1 Kitasatospora sp. NPDC056181 | reverse complement strand
CGCCGCGGGAGCGGCCGGGGCGGCGTACGGGTTGCCGGCCGGAGCGGCGGGCGCGGGGGCCGCGTGGGCGGCGGGCGCGGGCGGGGCGGGCGGCAGGACCGGCGGCGGGGCGTCGATGTAGCCGGTGTCGGCCACGGCCGGAGCGGGCTCCGGCGCAGCGGCGGGAGCCGGGGCCGCAGGGGCCGGGGCCGGCTCGGGCGCGGTCACCTTGCTGAACGCCAGCGTCGGCGTCGACCCACCGGCGGCCGGGGCGGCCGGCGTACCCGCCGCGGCGTCGGTCAGGGTGTAGTCGGCCTCGGGCGCCTCTGCGGGGGCGGGACCGGCGGACGCGGCGGACGCGGACTGCGCCGGACCGTCAGGAGCAGGACCCACCACCCCCTGGCCGCCGGAGGGCTGCTCCCCCTGCGGCCCGGTGGACCCAACCTCGCGCTCGGTGCTCACGGACGACCTCCATAGCTGACAGGACCAACAACCATAGTTTTTCGCACACTCGATTCGATTGCCGTAAGGACCCTTCTGAAGAACTCATAAGAATCCTTAGCCCGGCCCAACAGCGCCCCCGGCCGCAGCCCCGCGACGCCCCCGCGACCGGCCTCCCGACCGCCTTCGCGACACCGCCCTCGACGTCCCGCGATGCGGACCGCCAGGCGTCTGGCCTTGGCCTACACCCCTGCGCCGGTTAGCCTGTCGCTCCAAACTGACACGCGGGAGCTTGGACCCACCAGGCTGAGAGTGCGCCGGTCGACCGTACGCCACGGACTCCGTGGACGGACCGTCGAGGGGGCGCAGACCGCCGGAACCTGTCCGGGTAATGCCGGCGTAGGGAGTATCGGCCATGCCGCCTGCTTCGCCATCCTCTTCTTCGGGCGCGCCCGCGTCCAAGGGTTTCCCCGAGTCGTCCACGACCGTTCACTCGGACGCGACCGCCCCCGCCCCCGGTTCCAAGGCCGCCACCGCGGTGCTGGACCGGCCGGAGCACGAGGGCCGGGTCGAGGCGCCGCTCGTCCTGGACACCGAGCCGCCGCGCACGCTCCGCTTCCGGGACCACTTCGCGCTCTGGATGAACCTCGGCGTCAGCCTGATCGGCTTCACCACCGCCGCGACCGTGCTGGGCGCGCAGGGCAGCGAGCTGTCGCTGGCCGCCGCCGTCACCGCGATCGTGGCCGGCACCGTGGTCGGCACGGCGATGCTCGGCGTGGCCGCGCTGATCGGCGCGCGCACCGGCGCCCCGGCGATGGCGAACCTGCGCGGGCTGTTCGGTACGAGGCTCTCGTACGTCCCGACCGTGCTGAACATCGTCCAGTGCATCGGCTGGGGCGTGTACGAGCTGCTGGTCATCGCGATGGGCGCGCAGACCGTCGCGCACACCGAGGGCTACCGCTGGGTCTTCGTCGTCCTGGCCGGTGCGGTGACCACCGCGCTGACCATCTGGCCGCTGGGCGCGATCGCGGTGCTGCGCCGCTTCGTCGCCGGGGCGGTGGCGGTGGCGATGGTGTACTTCACCGTCCAGCTGGGCCGCCAGGGCGTGCCGGACCCGGGCGCCGGCAACTGGCACGGCTTCCTGAAGGCCACCGACGCGATGATCGCCGTCTCGATCTCGTTCGTGCCGCTGGCCGCCGACTACACCCGGCACTCGCGCACCCCGCGCGCCGCGTTCTGGGGCAGCTTCTCCGGCTACACCCTCGCCCAGGTCTGGTGCTACGTGCTCGGGCTGTTCGCGCTGCTGCAGTCCGACGGGGACGCCACCAAGATCTTCGACTCGTTCCTGGGCGTCTGGGCGGGCTGGTTCTTCCTGCTGGTCCTGGTGCTGCGCGAGACCGACCAGTCCTTCGCCAACGTGTACTCGACCGCGATGTCGGTCCACAACCTGCTGCCGAAGGTGGACCGCCGGGTGCTGACCGGCGGGACCGGCCTGCTGATCACCGTGCTGGCGCTGCAGATCACCGAGTTCACCGACTCCTACTACGCCTTCCTGGGCCTGATC
Source organism: Kitasatospora sp. NPDC056181 (assembly GCF_042266225.1). Lineage (NCBI taxonomy): Bacteria > Bacillati > Actinomycetota > Actinomycetes > Kitasatosporales > Streptomycetaceae > Kitasatospora > Kitasatospora sp. NPDC056181. Next base: position 65,555 of record NZ_JBHJUK010000034.1, on the reverse strand, counting down.
GGCTCGGTGTTCGTGCCGATGTTCGCGGTGCTGGCGGTGGACTACTTCCTCGGCGCCGGGCGGCGCGGCTGGAACCTCTCCGACGACGCGCCGTCGCGCTGGCTGATGCTGCTGCCGTGGGCGCTCGGCTTCGCGGTGTACCAGCTGATCGCGCCGACCGCGATCGCCGGCTGGTGGACGGACTTCTGGACCTCCGCCCAGACGACGCTGCACTTCACGCCGCAGGAGTGGACCTCGGCGTCGCTGTTCGGCTTCCTGGTGCCGGCCCTGGCCACCTGGGCGCTCACCCCGCTGACCCGGCGGTCCGCACCGGCCGGGACGCCCGCCGGCTGATCCCCACCGACTGATCCCCGCCGCCCGACCGGCGACGGCCCGGGCAAGGGCGCAACGACCCGGCGGCGGCCCGAGCGAGGGCGACCCGGCCCGGGCACGACCCGGACGAGGACGGCGGCCCGGAAGACACCCTGGACGAAGACGGCCCCGCAGGTTGGGGCCGTCTTCGCATGTCCGTCACCTGCGACGCCTATCGTGGACGCGTGACCAGCCCTGACCTCTCCCCGGCGGCGTCGCGCACCGCGCCGCCCGTCCAGGTGATCGCCCACCGCGGTTCCTCGCACGCGCTGCCCGAGCACACGCTCGCGGCCTACCGCCGGGCGCTCGAAGAAGGCGCCGACGCGGTCGAGTGCGACGTCCGGGTGACCGCCGACGGGCAGCTGGTCTGCGTGCACGACCGCCGGATCGGCCGGGTCTCGGACGGCCGCGGCACCGTCTCCGCGATGACGCTGGCGGAGCTGGAGGCGCACGACTTCGGCGCGTGGAAGACCGGCGTGCCGAGCGAGGACCCGGAGCTGCGCGGCGTGCTGCGGCTGGAGAGCCTGCTGGAGCTGGTCGCGGACTGCGGACGGCCGGTGGACCTGGCGATCGAGACCAAGCACCCGGTCCGCTTCCGGGGGCGGGTGGAGAGCGAGCTGCTGCGGATGCTCGACCGGTTCAAGATCGGCGGGGCGCAGCAGGACGGCGGTCCCCGCGAGGACGACCGCCCGGCGGCCCGGATCATGAGCTTCTCCTCGCTGGCCCTGACCCGGGTGGCCGCCGCCGCACCGGAGTACCCGCGGGTCTTCCTCTTCGAGCGGATGCTGCCGTTGCAGGGCCGGCTCCGCCTGGGCGCGACGCTGCCGGGCCGGGCCCGGATCGCCGGGCCCGGCATCGACCTGGTGCGGGCCAGGCCCCGGCTGGTGACGCGGCTGCGCGAGCTGGGCCACCAGGTGCACGTCTGGACCGTGGACGAGCCGGCCGACGTGGACCTCTGCCTGGAGCTCGGGGTGTCGGCGATCATCACCAACCGCCCGGCGGAGGTCCTGGCCCAGCTCGGGCGGTGACCGGGCGGCGGGGCACCACCGACGGCGACCACCCGACGGTGACGGCGACGGCGACCACTCGACGGTGACGGCCGGCGGTGACCACCCGACGGGGCGCGGTTCCGCCTGCGCGATCTATTGATCGCCCTGGTAGGAACCCAAACCTTCCACGATCGTTTTTTGCCGGAGATTATCCGTTTTCACGACGGAGGGTGAGCGTCGAATCACCTGTCGAGCACCGTGGGTCGCGGTGCTCGAAATGTCCGCGAGGGATCGCCGCGCGGTCGTTTCCGACGCATTACCAAGGGGCATCCATCCCTCGGCATACGCTGAAGGAGGTCCGGGGGTGGCGTTGATGGTGGCGCGTGAAGTGCCGACTTCATCGACCATGGCAGTGCCGCACGGCCCATCGAGTGTCGGGGTCGCACGGCGCCGACTGCGTCGAGATCTGGGTGACCGGGAGATTCCGGAACCGGTCATTGATGATGCTGTTCTGATCCTTTCCGAACTGCTGAGCAATGCCTGTCGCTACGCACGGCCGCTCGGCCCGCTGCCCGCGCTCGGCCGTAGTGCCCGCGCCGAGGTGGTGGACCAGGTACTGGTCGGCGTCCCCTCGGGGGCCGCCGGCGCACCGGGCGCCACGGCCAGGGCCGCCGCCCCGGCTCACGCCCAGGGTCACGCCCAGTCACAGGCCCGCACCCAGTCCCAGGCCCAGGCCGCCCAGCCGGACGACGGAGAGGACGGCGGCGGCGTGCTGGTCCGCTGGCAGATGCACGCGGACGGGGTCCTCACCCTGGAGGTGACCGACGGCGGGGCGCAGACCCGGCCGTCCCCCGCCAGCCCGTCGCTGACCTCGCGCGGCGGCCGCGGGCTGAGCATCGTCGGCCAGCTGGCCAGCGACTGGGGCGTGCGCGACGCGCCCGGCGAGGTGACGGTGTGGGCGGCGCTGCCCGCCCGGGCCCGGCACGCCCGGCGCACCGGCGGTGATGCCCGCAGCGCCTGAGGTCTGCGCGACCCCCGGGGTGTCCCCTCCCCCGCCCGGCGTCCCGGCGCGTGCCCACGTGCCGGGGGAACGTCAGTAGGCTGCCCGGAGCACAACACAACCGTCCCCGGGAGAGCCGCACCATGGGCAAGAAGGCCGCCAAGAAGGCGCCGCAGCGCAGCCAGTCCACCACCGCCGTCACGGGCGAGATCCCCGTCGTCGGGGCCCGCGAAGACTGCCCCTGCGGTTCGGGCCGCCGGTACAAGGCGTGTCACGGCCGCGAGGCCTCGCACGCCGTGCAGGAGCTGGTGCACCGCCCGTTCGAGGGCCTGCCGGGCGAGGCCGACTGGGTGGCGCTGCGTGAGCTGGTGCCGGCCGCGACGGTGCCCCTGACGCTGGCAGCCGGGGTGGCCGAGGCCGCCAACGGTGACGTCCCGTCGGTCACGCTGGCCACCGTACTGCCGCTGGCCTGGCCGGCCCTGCGCCGCCAGGACGGTTCGATCCTGCTCGGCCTGCAGACCCAGTCCGCCTCCGGCGACCTCAGCCGCGACCTGGCCGACGCGCTGGAGCTGGCGCTGGCCACCGAGCCCGGTACGCCGGTGCCCGCCCGCCGCACCGTCCCGGGCGGCCGCCGCCTGCAGGACCTGCTGGACGCCGAGGCCGCCTTCGTGCCCGCCGTGCACACCGGCTTCGAGTTCTGGCTGGAGGACGCCGAGACCGCCACCGGCGAGGTGGCCGCCTCGCTGGAGCGCGCCAACGCCTCGGCGATCCCGACCGAGAAGCTCGACAGCGTGGACTCCGCGTACTGGTGCGGCACCCCGGACAAGAACCACCTGCGCTGGGTGATGACCGTCCCGGAGGAGCAGCTGCTGGACGCGCTGGCCCGGCTGACCGCCGCCGACCGGTCCTCGATCGGCCCGGACACCCGCCTGGTCGGCTCGTTCCGCGCGCACGGCCTGACCGTCCCGGTCTGGGACCTGCCGCTCGCCATGACGGCGGCCGACTGCGAGAAGCCGGCCGCCGAGTTCGCCGAGCGGCTCGCCGCGACGCTGTCCGACACCACGCCGCTGACCGCCGAGGAGCGGCGCGCCCGGGCGAACCTGGTGAACCGTCAGGTCACCCTGAACTAAAGGCGGCCGGGATCCGGGTGATACGCGTCACATTGGCCGTCAGGACCGCAATTTCCGGGCTGTGAAGGCCTCTTGGAAATTGGCGTGGCCGCGGATCCTTGTTACTGTCTAAAGAGTCCGGTCGCTGGTGCATCCCCCGTCGCCAGCGGCCGGATCTTTTGTTTTTCCGGATCAAGCCGTTCGGCCGTGCCCGATCAGTCCGCCACACGGGCCCACGGCGAGCCCCGCGGAGCGTCCGCACCAGCCGCACGAAGTTGCCGCACCAGCCCCGCGAGGACCGCGCGAAGCCCCCGCGAAGCCCGGGCGAAGACCGACACCAGGCCCGAAACCCAGCCCGGCGCCAAGCCCGTGGATCACCGTGAAGGGCCCGGCGCGGTCGGCACCCCGACCGCGCCGCACCTCGGGCAACGCCGTTCAGTACGCCGAACGCCCGCTGTCCAGACGGACCGTCGCCTCGACCAACTCGCCCAGCAGCGGCCCGACCTGGGGCAACCAGACGCCGCCGTCGGCCGCCGCGCGGGGCGCCCGCACCCAGCGCACCTGGCCACCCGCCCCGCCTCCGGGCGGCAGCGGGAGGAATCCGCCCGCCCCGTGGTAGCGCAACGAGCCGGGAACCCAAGGGAGTTGGACGAGCATCTCGCCGAGCACGTCCAGCGAGTAGGGGGCGACCAGGAGCGCGTACCGGCCGGGCAGCGCGAGCACCGGGCCGAGCGGCAGCCGCAGCGCGCCGAGATAGGCGATCGCGCGGACACCGGCCGCGGCGGGCAGGCTGACCGCCGAGACGGTCCGGCCGGTCGCGGCCAGCACCGGCGCGTCCGGGCTCTGCCGCTCCCACCACCACCGCACCATCCGGGCGTCGGTGGTGGCGGCGAGCAGCGACGGGTCGTGCGGGTGGGCGCCGGGGACGGCGCAGTCCGGGTCGCCGCAGGAACAGGCGCCGCCGACCACGAGCGTGCCGGGCACCACGGGCCAGCGGTGGTCGACGGCGGCCGCCAGGGCCTCGGCCAGCCGGGCGGCACGGGCCGCCGAACGGCTGCTCCTCGGGTTCTCACGCATGGCGCTCGTTCCTTTCCGTGACCGCTCGGTTCGCTCCGGGGCCCGCCGGCCCGCGTCGGGCTGCGCCGCACCGGCCCGGAGAAGGGGGCGGGGGCGCGACGAGCGGCGTGGCAGCGGTGGAGCACGGTGTGGAGCACGACCTGAAAGGGCCGCGGATTAGAACAGCCCTTGGAACGAGAATCCCGTATGCGACCGGATGGACGCCGCCCGGGCGCGGTTGGTTCCACCGTACGAGTGAGTGACTTCCGGCCGGCCCGGTCCGCGGGCGGCCAACGCATACGATCCGGACGGCCACCGGAGCCGTCCCCACGGTTCTGCCCGTTCTCCGGCCGCTCCATGCCCTCGTCACCCACCGGCGCGCGCATCAACGGCTCGCGCCCCCGAGTGGGCAGCGGCGGGCGGGGAACCGGCCGCCCGCGTCGTCACGGATCTGGACATGCCCCGAATGGCCTGTGTAGAAGTGGTGGCATTGCTGTCGATCAATGACGAGTAGTAGTGAATCGAGGCGAAACGCGCCCTTTGGCCGTCCTCGCTCCAATCGGCCGTACCTGGGGGTTCCGCATGACACGTACCGCGTCAGGAGTGGCGGCATGACCGAGTCCCACCCACCGTCGACCTCCTCCGAGCCCGGCGAGCCCTGCGGCGCCAGCGGGCTCTCGGTGCTCGACCCCCCGGGCTTCCCCGGCCCCGCCGCCGGACCGGCCGTGGAACAGGCCGCCGGACCGGCCGGGGAGCTCACCGGTCCCGGCGACGGGACCGCCACCGACGAGCCGGCCGACCCCGCCGGGGACCGCACCGCCCCCACCTCCTCGGCGCAGGACCGTTTGGCCGGACGACTGTCCGATTTCACCAGCCTGCACGAGCACACCGCGCTGCTCGCCCGCGCCCGCGGCCTCGCCGCCACCCTGGACACCGTGCTGGCCTCCGGCACCGCCCTGCTCGGCGCCCGCCGCGCCCTGCTGGTCACCGCACTGCCCGGCGGCGGGCCCAGCCAGCCCGTCGGGTACGGCCTGGACCGCGCCAGCCTCGGCTCGCTGGAGACGGTGCCGCCGGAACAGAGCCTGGTCGCCCGGCTGCTGCGCGAGCACGACCGCCCGGCCCAGCTGTCCTCCCGCGACCTCGCCACCGACCCCGCGATCGGCCCCCGGCTGCGCGAGCTCGCCGCCCACCTCGGCCTCGGCGGCTGCTACGGCCTGCCGCTCGCCACCGAGGACGAGGGCCCGCTGGCCGCCGCCCTCTGGTTCTACGACGAGCCCGCCGGGCCCACCGAGCGCCAGCGCGAGCTGGCCCGCCGGTACTGCGAGGTGGCCGCCCCGCTGCTGGCCAAGCAGCTGGAGGCCGAGAAGGTGCGGCGCACCACCGAGGCGCTCCGCCGCGGTCTGCTGCCCGACCGCCTGCCGCAGCCCGCCGGGCTCCGCCTCGCCGCCCGGCTCGTCCCGGCCGGCCTGGACCACTCCTGCGGCAGCGACTGGTACGACGCCATCCCGCTGCCGGACGGCACCGTCGGCCTGACCGTCGGCAGCGTCTCCGGCGACGGCCCCGGCGCCGGACCGGGCTCGGCGCCCGGCGCGGCCGCCGCGATGGGCCGCGTCCGGGCGGCCCTGCGGGCGTACGCGGTGCTGGAGGGCGAGGACCCGGTCTCCGTCCTCGGCGACCTGGAGCTGCTGCTCAAGACCACCGAGCCGACCCGCAGCGCCACCGCCGTCTACGCCTGGGTGGAGCCGGAGGACCGCCGGATCACCCTGGCCGGCGCCGGGCACTGCCCGCCGGTGCTGGTCACCCGGTACGGCGCCGAGTTCGTGGAGACCTCGCTCTCCGCCCCGCTCGGCATGCTCTCCTGCTGGGAGGCACCGGGGGTCGAGCTGACCGCCGGACGCGGCGACACCCTGCTGCTCTACACCGAGGGCCTGGCCCGCCGCTGCGGCCCGACCCTGCACGCCGGACAGGCCAACCTGCGCCGGGCCGCGGCCGACGCCCCGCGCGACGTGCGGATCGACCCGGACCGGCTCTGCGCCCACCTGCTGGCCGTCTGCCCCGATCCGGACGCCGCCCCCGCCACCGACGACCTGATGCTGCTGGCGGCCCGCTTCGCGTAGGCCCGGCGCCTCCCGCCGCACCCCGAACAGGTGGGCGGCCGTCCGTCCGTACCATGGACGGACGGCCGCCCACGCGCGTCGCGATCCGACGCGGCCGGGGCGGCACCACGCGCAAGGAGGCGACGTACGTGACCGAGGACCGCACCCCGGCAGTGGCCGAGAACCCCGAGGCCACCGGCGGCGAGGAGCAGCCGAAGCAGTTCAAGGGCCGCAAGAACGGCCTGTACTCGGAGGTCTCCGACGAGCTGGCCGCCTCGATGAAGTCCGGCTGGGCCGACACCGAGCTGCACGACCTCGCCCCGGTCGCCCAGGCCCCGTACGCCGCCGAGCGCCGCGCCCGGCTGTCCGCCGCCTACCCCGGCGAGCGCCTCGTCGTCCCGGCCGGCAACCTGCGGGTGCGTGCCAACGACACCGACTACGACTTCCGCGCCGCCAGCGAGTACGTGCACCTCACCGGGGACCAGACCGAGGACGCGGTGCTGGTCGCCGAGCCCACCGGCGACAGCGGCCACACCTTCGGCCTCTACCTGCTGCCCCGCTCCGACCGGGAGAACGGCGAGTTCTGGCTGGACGGCTACGGCGAGCTCTGGGTCGGCCGCCGCCACAGCCTCACCGAGCAGGAGCGGCTGCTCGGCCTGCCCGCCCGCGACGTCCGCAAGGCCGCCGACGAGCTGGCCGAGCGGGCCAAGGGCGACGCCGTCCCGACCCGCATCGTGCGCGGCTACGACGCCGGCCTGGAGGCCGCGCTGGCCGAGGTGCTGGACGCCGACAAGGACGCCGAGTTCAAGGAGTTCCTGAGCGGCCTGCGGCTGGTCAAGGACGAGTGGGAGATCGGCGAGCTGCGCGCCGCCTGCGCCGCGACCGTCAACGGCTTCACCGACGTGGTCCGCGAGCTGGGCCAGGCCGTCGCCACCTCCGAGCGCTGGATCGAGGGCACCTTCTGGCGCCGCGCCCGGGTCGAGGGCAACGACGTCGGCTACGGCTCCATCTGCGCCGCCGGCCCGCACGCCACCACCCTGCACTGGGTCCGCAACGACGGCGAGGTCCGTCCGGGCGAGCTGCTGCTGCTGGACGCCGGCGTGGAGACGCACACCCTCTACACCGCCGACGTCACCCGCACGCTGCCGATCGACGGCCGGTTCAACGACCTCCAGCGCAAGATCTACGACGCGGTCTACGACGCGCAGGAGGCCGGCATCGCGGCCGTGAAGCCCGGCGCCCGGTTCCGCGACTTCCACGACGCCTCGCAGCGCGTGCTCGCCGAGCGCCTGCTCGCCTGGGGCCTGCTGGACGGCACCGCGTACGACGTCGAGAAGGTCCTGGAGCTGGGCCTCCAGCGCCGCTGGACCCTGCACGGCACCGGCCACATGCTCGGCCTGGACGTCCACGACTGCGCCCACTCCCGCACCGAGGAGCACGTCGACGCGCTGCTGGTGCCCGGCATGGTGCTCACCGTCGAGCCCGGCCTGTACTTCCAGCAGGACGACCTGACGGTGCCCGAGGAGTACCGCGGCATCGGCGTCCGGATCGAGGACGACATCCTGGTCACCGCCGACGGCAACGAGAACCTCTCGGCCGGCCTTCCGCGCCGCTCCGAGGACGTCGAGGCGTGGATGGCCTCGCTCGCCTGAACCCGGTGACGTGACGACGGCGACGGCCCGGCTCCCCCCGTGAGGAGCCGGGCCGTCGCCGTCGCGGGCCGGCCGTCGTGGCCGGGCCGTCTCGGTCAGAACTTCACCGCGGGGTGCATGGCGACCGGCTCGGCGTAGTGGCCGTCCGCCACCGCCCCGGCCTCGACGGTCAGCTTCTCACCGGTCTTCCACGGCTTGGTGATGCCGACCCGGAAGGTGTACTCGACCGTCGTCCCGCCGGTGCTCTCCAACTGGGAGGGCGCCACGACGAGCCCGCCGTCGCAACCCTCGACCACCTCCATGGTCTTCCACTCCCCGCGGACGTTCACCGCGACGTCGACGTCCTGCGGGGTGAGCAGGCCGGGCGCGGACGCCAGGTCCGGCACGGTGATGACGGGCCGGCCGGAAGCACCGGGCTCCCGGGTGACGGACATCCGGAACTCCGTCGGGGTCTTCCCGACGACCAGCTCGGTGGGGCCGGAGAGCACGGACACCTTCGGGCGGTGGTGGTCGACGACGGCCGGGCGCACCACACCGCCGGCCAGCTTGTCGAACCTGGTGGTCGACGGGACGTAGGCGTCCGCCTCGACCGCCAGCCGGCCCGGACGGTTGCCGACGTCCAGCTTCATGCGGTACTCGACCGTCCGGCTCTCGCCCGGGCCCAGCGAGAAGGCCGCGTCGTTGCCGCTCATCGCGTAGTCCATCCCACCGCCCTGGCTGAGGTGCAGCGACTTCCAACCGCCGGCGTCCTTGCGCTCCAGGGTGCCCTCGGCCATCGAGAGCATCACGCTGCAGGGCGCGCCCTCGTACATCTGGGTCGCCACGACGGGCGCCACCGCGGGGTGGGCCATGGGGTCGTTGTTCTTCCAGGTGACGGAGAAGGAGACCACGTCCCCGACCTCGACCTGCTGCCCCTCGCGCAGGCCGTCGAAGGTCACCGCGATGCCCCGGGCTGCGGACGCGGCGGCGGTGCTGTTCCCGGCCGCCTTCGTAGCGGCGTCCCGGGCGGCGCTCGCAGCGGCGCTCGCGGCGGCCGGCGCCGTCGCCTTGGCGGTGCCCGCGGCGGAGGAGGCGGAGGCGGGCGCCGAGGTGCCCGTGGCGGGGGAGGCGGAGGCGGGCGCCGAGGTGCCCGTGGCGGGGGAGGCGGAGGCGGGCGCCGAGGTGCCCGAGGCGGCGGAGGTGCCCGCGGCGACCGACGTGCCGACGGAGGCGGAGGCGGAGGTGCTCGCGGCGGCGGCGGGCGAGGAGGCGGGCGCGGAAGACGCCGGAGCCGCGGTGGCGGGCGCGAACGTCCCGGCGGCCGACGCGCTCGCCGGGGCGGCCTGCACGGCCTGGGCGCTCGGCGCACCGGCCGAGCCGTCCGTCGGGCCGCAGGCCGACACACCGACGGCGGCAACGACGGCAAGCGGAACAATCTTCGCAATACGGGCGAAAGACGACATGCGCATGGAACGACTCCCCAGGGTCTCAGCGTGGCGTGGAGGTGGACGCTCCCCGCGTCCCGAGGCCGGCCGGTGCTCCCGACTCCCCGCCGGTTCCGTTTCCCTGCCCCTCGCCCTGATAGACGTGCGTCCCCCGCGGAGGTTGCAGGTCGGTCCAGAGGTTTTTTCCCCGACATGCCAGAGGCGCCGCGAGCAGGGAGAAGACCCTGCTCACGACGCCTCATCGGGCTTATCGGAAGAGCTACTTGACGACGCGCACCGGAACGCTGCGCTCGCCGATGACCGTCAGCTGGCCGGTGCCGTCGTACGGCAGCGTCGCCCGCGCCGTCACCGGCATGACCCCGGCCCCGTCGGTGGCGGCCAGGGACATCCGGTACTTGACCGTCCTGCTCTGGCCGGGCGCCAGCGGGAACGAGGCGTCCTTGCCCAGCATCGCGTAGTCCATGCCACCACCGGGCGAGAGCGGCAGCGGCTTCCAGACGTCACCGTCCAGCCGCTCCAGCTTGCCCTCGTTGATCTGCACGGCCCCGGCGGGCGTGCCCGCGTACTGCTCGGTGTAGACCAGCGGCTGGACCGAGGCGTAGCTGGTCTGGCCGGTGTTCTTGTACGTCACCGAGAAGGACACCGTCGTGCCGTTGGTGGTCACCTGCTGGCCCGAGGTCAGGCCGTCGACGCTGACGGCGACGTCGTTCTGGTTCGCCTTCAGCTGCGGGGCCGTCCGCCCGCTCAGGTCCATCGTGTTCAGGATCGACACCAGTCCGGACTGGTGCTCGGGCTTGAGCCCGACCGCCGCGAGGAAGACCTGGTCGGACTTGAGCGACCAGAGCTGCGCCGTGAAGCTCTCCTTGGCGTTGCAGGAGACCTGCCACTGGGTCTTGAAGACGGGACGGCCCGCCACGATGTCCCGGGTGCGCAGCGGAGCGGTGGTGTTCTTCAGCTGGTCGGACCCGCCGATCGGGTGCGGGTTGCCCCAGACCGGGCAGTAGGGCTGGGTCGTCCAGCCGTCCGTCAGGTCGCCGCTCTCCACGGTGGGCCAGGTCGCGTGGTCCACCTCCTCGGCCGTGCTGTAGACGCTCAGCTCCGCGCCGTACGGGGAGCAGTCGGTGGCCGTCGCGGCCTGCGGGGCCCCGGGGGCCAGCACGCAGAGCGTGGAGGTCCCGGCCGTCCTCAGCGGCGCGACCCGCCAGCCCGCCGGCACCGTGAACTTCACACCGCGGAAGGTGTACGGCGTCGCGGGCGTGTTGGGCTGCGTGGTGGCGCTGGTGGTGGTGCTCGGGCTGCCGGCGGGCGTCGGATCGGCCGCCCCGCCCGGCTCCTCGGTCGTGGTGGCGGTGGCCGAGGCGGTGGCGCTCGGGGTCGCGCTCGGCGTCGTCGTCGGCTCGGCTGTCGGGCTCGGGCTCGGGCTCGCCGTGACCGGGGCGGTGGCGGCCGGCCCCGGGTCCTCCTGCTTGGCGACGGGGCCGCCGTTGAAGGCGAGCACGCCGAACGCCACCGCGGCGGCCAGGCCGAACAGCGGCACGGCGGCGATGTACGCCGGCCGCAGCCGGCGGACCCGGCTGCTCGGCGGGGCGGACGGGCGGAGGCTGTGCGCGGTGATCTGCGTCGCACGGGCGTTCATCGCCTCGCGGAGCAACCGTTCCATCGGGGTTTCGTCCGGCCCGCCACCGTCGCCGCCGATTTGGCGGGGAAGCTTGTCGGTCATCGAACCTTCTCCAGATGCTTTTCCAAGGCGTCCAATGCCCGGCTGGCGGTGGACTTCACGGCGCCCCGGGACAGCCCCAGGGTCTCGGCTATCTGCGCCTCCGACATGTCCGACCAGTAGCGCAGCACGAGTACCTCGCGCTGGCGGGGGGTCAGCTCCTGCAGGGCGACCAGGACCCGCCGGTGCTCGTCGTTGAGCACGGCGTGGTCCTCGGCCGACGGCGCATCGGCCTCGTGCGGGGGAACGTACTCGCGGGCCGTCTTCCGGCGCCGCAGCATCGACCGGGCACCGTTGACCACCGAGGTCCGCAGGTACCCGAGGGCGTTGTCCAGGTCTTCCAGCTGCTCCCCGTGCCGCTGGTAGAGCTGGGTGAACGCCTCCTGGACGACGTCCTCGGCCAGGTCCTGGTGGTCGACCAGGAGGACGGCCATCCGGACCAGGCCCAGACGGTGCGCGTGGTACAGATCGGTCAGGGTCGGCCGCTCCTCCTCGGCCGCCCGCTTGCGCCCCCCGCGCAGCAGCCGGAAGCCCGAACGGCGCTGTGCCGCCTCCTGGTCCGCGCTCACATCGGCCGTCGCGCCGACGGCCTCCTGAGCGCCGAAGAGGAGAGCGACCAGCCCGGCGAAGGAGAAGCCGCGGCTCCGCCCGGGTCCCGCGATCGGCCCGATGGCCATGGACATGTACGTTCTGCTTTCCCCCAGGACGGCTTCCGGTGCGACCCGGCCCGTCAGGAACTGTGATCATGATCGTGATCTGCGGGAATCCTGCCAGTACCGTTCTTCCGGCTCCGGAACGCCCCCCATACCGATGGACGCGCGGCGAGGCCCGGGGTTGCAGTCGTTCCCGGAAAAAGTTCCGGACTGGCCGGAACGGCTACACTCACCGCCATCCCGCCACCCGTCAGCAAGGGGTCTCCCGTGGCCGATCAGCAGCCGTCCGAGCAGCGGACGACGGACCCGCGGACGACGGACCGGCGGACGGCCGGGCCGGTGGCCGTCGCGATCGGACGGCGCCCGGAGCCGGTGCACGACGTCGCGGTGTACGCCTTCGACGGCATGACGCCGTTCGAACTCGGCGTGGTGGTCGAGGTGTTCGGACTCGCCCGGCCGGAGCTCAGCGGCCTGCTGGCGGCACCCTGGTACGGGCTCAAGGTCTGCGCCGACCGGCCGGGCACGGAGCTGAACGCCGTCGGCGGCTTCTCGCTGACCACCCGTCACGGTCTCGCCGACCTCGCCGCCGCCGACACCGTCGTGATCCCCGGGGTGCCCAACGCGTTCAGCGGCGACGTCTCCCCCGGACTGGTCGCCGCGCTGCGCACGGCACACGAACGCGGCGCCCGGATCGTCTCGATCTGCTCGGGCGCCTTCGCGCTGGCCGCCGCCGGCCTGCTGGACGGCCGCGAGGCCACCACCCACTGGCGGTACGCCGAGCTGCTCCAGCAGCGCCACCCGTCGGTGCGCGTCAATCCGGACGTGCTCTACGTGGACGGCGGCTCCGTGCTGACCAGCGCCGGCAGCGCCGCCGGGATCGACCTCTGCCTCCACCTGGTCCGCCGGGACCACGGCGCCAAGGTGGCCAACAGCGTCGCCCGCCGCTTCGTGGTGCCCCCGCACCGGGACGGCGGCCAGGCCCAGTTCATCGAGGCGGCCGTCCGGCCGGTCGAGGAGGAGGACGACGGCATCGCCCGCTCCATGCAGTGGGCGATGGACCACCTCTCCTCGCCGCTGACCATCTCCCTGCTGGCCCGCGCCGCCCAGATGTCCGACCGCTCCTACCTGCGCCACTTCACCGCCCGCAACGGCACCAGCCCGATGCGCTGGGTCGTCACCCAGCGCATCGCGGCCAGCCTGCCGCTGCTCGAATCCCCGGAGGGCACGGTGGAGGAGGTCGCCACCGCCGTCGGCTTCGAGAGCGCCGCGACCTTCCGCCACCACTTCGGCCGCGTGATGCACACCTCCCCCACCGCCTACCGCCGCAGCTTCGGCCGCGGGGTCGCCTGACCCCCGTCCGGGGGCGCCAGGGCGTTCCTAGGCCTGCTCGCCGGTACGGAAGGCCGCGTTGGCGAGCATGGCGTCGTGCAGCCACTGGGCGAGGCCCGGGGCGAGCTGCTCGTAGGTGGCGGTGAACCGCGGGTCGGCGACGTACATCCCGGCGATGCCGCGGTGGATCTCGAAGGTGCAGTCGTAGAAGTTCTCGCAGATGTGCTGGCGGTGGACCTCGGCGAGGTCCATGGCCGGGCCGCCGTCGGCGGGTTCGCCGGCGGTGAAGGCCTCCACCAGGCGGGCGTTGAGCGCGTCCGCCTCGGCCTTGATCCGCTCCCAGTCGGCCTTGGCGTAGCCGCCGGTGCGGCGCTGGGACTGCGCCCAGGCCTCGGTGTCGCCCCAGCGCTGCTCGGCCTCGGTCTCCCACTCCTCCTCGTAGGACTGACCGAAGACCTCGAACTTCTCCTCCGGGGTCAGCTGGATACCCATCTTCTCTGCCTCCATGGCGTGTTCGACGGCCGCGGCCAGTACCTGGAGGTGGGCGATGCGGTCGGTCAGCAACCGGTGCTGGCGCCGCAGGTGCTCGCTCGGGCTGACCGAGTGGTCGTCCAGGATGGCCGCGATCTCTTCCAGGGGGAACCCGAGTTCGCGGTAGAACAGGATGCGCTGCAACCGGTCGAGGTCGGCGTCCTGGTACCGGCGGTAGCCGGCCGGGGTGCGGCCCCGGGGGGACAGCAGTCCGATCCCGTCGTAGTGGTGCAGGGTCCGGACGGTGACTCCGGCGATCTTCGCCACTTCACCGACCGAGTGTCCTCCGGTCATTCGCGGTGCTCCCTTCCTGCTGACCACGAGCCTCCCGCCTCCCGTTGCGTGAGGGTCAAGCCCAGTATCGGCAGATCCGGCCCACCGGCCCCGCGCGCACCGGGAGCCGTCGGCACCGTGCGACCCTCCTAGCGGACGGCCCTGCCCGGGCCACGGGTTGGACGAAGCCGCCTATTGCCGGGCCGGACGGCAGCCAGCAGCATGGGCGCCATGACCACCACCTCTCCGCCCCTGGTACGACGGCTGGCCGCGGAGGCGGTCGGCACGACGGCGCTGGCCGCCGTGGTGGTCGGCTCGGGCATCCAGGCCGCCGCGCTCAGCTCCGACGGCGCCGTCCGGTTCCTGGTCAACGTCGGCGCCTCGGCGTTCGCCCTGACCGTGCTGATCGAACTGCTCGGCCCGCTCTCCGGCGGGCACTTCAACCCGCTGGTGACGGCGGGCGCGTGGTGGTCCGGCCGGCGCGACGGCAGCGGTCCGGTGCCGACGCTGCGCGAACTGGGTGCGTACGCGGCCGCGCAGACGGCCGGCGCGGTGGCCGGGACGGGCCTGGCCAACGTGATGTTCGGGCGGCCGTTCGCCGAGGCGTCCGGGCACGGCCGGGACGGCACCGCACTCTGGCTCGGCGAGGCGGTCGCCACCGGGACGCTGATGCTGGTGGTGGCCGGGCTGGCCGGCAGCGGGCGCGGGCGGCTGGTGCCGGCGGCGGTCGGCCTCTGGGTCGGGGCGGCCTGCTGGGCCACCTCCTCGGGCGGGTTCGCCAACCCGGCGGTCACCCTCGGGCGGGCCCTGACCGACAGCTACACCGGGATAGCGCCCGGCTCCGTGCCGGGCTTCGTACTGGCCCAGCTGGCCGGGGCGGCGGTCGGCGTGGCACTGGCGGCGGCGCTGTTCGGCCGGTCCCGGGCGGCGCGGACCACCCGGGTGCCGGACGACGCGCGCGACCTCGTCACGGGCTGACGCCGACTCGGGTGCCGACGCTGCGCGGCCGGTGTCGTCGCGCACGGGCCGGTGTCGTCGCGAGCCGGCGTCGTCGCGAGCCGGCGTCGTTGGCACAGGCCGGCGTCGTCGCGGGCTGAGGCCCCCGGCTAGGAGGCCGCCCCCACCAGTGCCCGCTCGCGCCCGCCGGTCACCCCGCCGTCGGCCCGGTCGTCGCCCCCGCGGCGCGGACGGCGGGTCCGCCGGGTGGGCCAGAGCAGCACGTACCCGGCCGAGACCACCACGAAGGCGAGCCGGACGAGGCCGCGTGCCGAGTCCGACGGGATCAGCAGCGTGCCCCCGTACAGCGCGGCCAGCGCGATCCAGCTCCACCACGGGACCAGCCGCTTCTGCCCGACCGCGTCCCAGAGCAGGGTGCCGAGCAGGATCGATGCGGTGTAGTAGGTGTAGACGCTGGGGTCCAGGAGGATCCGGGCGTCCGCCCCCAGCAGGACGACGGCCGGCCAGCGGCCGCGCCAGACGGCGATGCTGCCCAGCGCCAGCCCCAGCGCGAACTGGGTGGGCCGGTCCCACCACGGGGTGGCCGGGTCGGTGACCCCGAACCAGCGCAGCGCGGAGGCCGGCTGGTTGGGGATGGTGAACTTGGCGGCGGCCACCGTGTCCAGGTTGCCCAGGTAGAACGGCAGCCAGGCGACGGCCACCAGCCCGGCGAACCAGAGCGCGGTCCGCAGCCAGGCCGGCCGGGGCAGGGCGAGGATCAGCGGGGCGAAGGCCAGCGCCCACGGCTTGGAGTCCACCGCCAGCGCCAGGTACACGGCGACCTGGATCTGCTTGCCGCGGCTCAGCGCGTGCGCGGCGAGGGTGGTGAAGAAGAGCGCCAGCACGTCGTCGAGGTGCGCGAAGCGGACCGAGACCTCGACCCACATCGGGATGAACGCCAGCCCGGCGACCAACAGCCGCTGCTGGAGCCGGCGGTGGTTGGTGCCGGTGCCGAGGTAGTACCAGGCGGCGGTACGGCCGACCAGGACCAGCATCACCAGGCCCAGCCCGGACATCGCCGCCTCGGCCAGCACCGCGCCGGTGTGCGCGGCGAACGGGTCGAAGAGCCTCGCCACGGCCAGGCTGACCGGGCCGATCTGCAGCTCGGGGTGGTGCGCGTAGAGCGAGAGCCCGCCGTCGGGCTGGCCGCTGAAGAGCAGCTCCTCACCCTGGCGCAGGTAGTGCCAGGAGAAGCCGCCGCTGGGCTCGACCAGCAGGAACCAGAGCACCGTCCAGGCGACCAGCAGGACGTGGTGCCTGCGCAACGGCAGTCCTGCGATCCGCCCCGTGGCGGCCTCGTAGTCGGTCCTGGCCCGTGCCGAACGTGCTCCCCGCACCCCTGTACCTCTCCGCGCTGTTCCGCCCCCCTCCGGCCGGTCATCCTATGGGACCCCGGGGAAGCGGAAGCGCCCCTCGGGTGTCCGGCGGGCGGACACCCGAGGGGCGCTTCAGCGGTTCGCCTGCGCTCAGCCCTGCTGGGCGGACTTGCGGCGGCGCAGCACCAGGAGGGTGCCGGCACCGGCCGCGAGGACGGCGCCGCCGGCGATCGCGATGGCGGTGGTGTCGTCACCGCCACCGGTCTGGGCCAGCGCCTTGTCCGCGTTGTCGGCGGCGGCCTTGGCCTTGGTGACGGCGGCCGGGGTGAGCTTCGGCGCGGTGACGGTCGGGACCGCCACCGGGAAGTCGATCGGCTGCTGCACGTCGCTGCTGCTCGCGGCCGGGGCCGGGGCGGAGGCGGTGGCGGACCCGCTCGGCGCGGTGGTGGCCGAGGCGGACGGCGAGGCGGTCGCGGTCGTCGACGCCGACGGCGAGGCGGTCGCGCTGCTGGTGGCCGAGGCAGACGGCGAGGCGGTCGCGCTGGTCGACGCGGACGGCGAGGCGGTCGCGCTGCTGGTGGCCGAGGCGGACGGCGAGGCGGTCGCGCTGGTCGACGCCGACGGCGAGGTGGACGCGGACGGCGAGTGGGTGGCCGTCGGACTCGGCTTGCCGGTCGGCTTCGCCGTGGTGGGCTTGCCGGTCGGGCTCGGCTGGCCACCGCCGGCCTTGATGGTGAAGCCCGCGCCACGGATGCCGTCGCAGCTGAAGCGGGCCTCGCCGGACGGCTCGTGGGTCTTGTCGTCCAGCGGGGCGGAGAACACGACCGGCACCACGCCGGCCTTGCCCAGCGGGGCGTCCTTGGTGAAGGAGGCCCGGACCTTGATGACGAGGTTCTTGCCCTGGTTGACGACCTGGAGGGCGTCGTCGACGACGTTGCCGTCCTGGCCCACGCCACCGAGGACGGTGAGCACCGCGTTGTCGTCGCTGTCCCCGCCGCCGGGCGCGACCGAGCCGGGCAGCCACTGGCCGCCGGGCAGCTGGTACTCGACCTTGAGGTCGCCCGCCTTCAGGCTGCCCTCGCGGTTCTTGAACTTGAGCAGCGGGATGAGGACGAAGTCGTGCTTGGTGGAGTTGTCGATCTTGAAGGTGAACTCGCGGGCGTCGCCACCCGCGATGAAGGTGTCCGGCACGCCGCGCACGGACAGGTCGAGGCTCTGGTGACCGGCCTTGTCGGCCTGCGGCGCGGCCGTGGCGGACGGGGACCCGGTGGTTCCGACGGCGGCGGCGCCCTGGGCACCGGCGAGCACCATCGAGGACGCGAGCGCGGCGGCGCCGGCGAGGGCAAGACTGCGACGAATGGACATGGGCAAGGAAGACCTCACGAGAGTGTCTCCGGGCGCGGCCCGGGGGCGCGGCAGGGCAGTGCTGTCCGAACAGCAGTCCCCCCGCGAAGCTGAAAGTCCGACGGAGACTACCGAAGGACCCCGCACTCCCGGAAGGCGGGTACCACGCTTCGTACACGCCCCCGCCGACGCCCTGTCCGATTGGCCCAACTCCGTCGCCCCGTGCGGCTTTTGCGCCCGACTGCCGGGTGCCACAGCGTGACCGGTACACGCCCGGAGGGGCCTCCCCCGGTACGGGTCAGCCGGCGAAGAACGACTCGGCCGCGGCCAGGGCCGGTTCGTCCTTCAGCACGTCCCCCGGGCGGGTGCCGTTGCCGAGCAGCGCGCCGCCCCAGCGCATGCCCATGTAGTCCGCGCAGAGCCGCAGGGTACCGATCAGCGGGTCCGCCTTGTCGGGCTCGGTGGCCAGCGCCGTGACGGCCCAGACGGTACCGCCGGCCATCCGGGCCCGGAAGTCCGCGCCGGGCACCCGCAACCAGGCCGACCAGTGGTCGAGGTAGAGCTTGGCGCTGGTCGGCAGCGAGTACCAGTACAGCGGCGCGACGAAGACCACGTCGGTCGCGGCCAGCGTGGCGTCCAGCAGGGTCCGCTCGTGCCCGACCGGCTCGCCGAAGCCCCCGTCGTCGGCGTGACGGCGGTCCTCGAACAACGGCAGCGGGTGCTCGCTCAGCCGCAGCCAGCGCTGCTCGGCACCGGCCGGCAGGCTCGCCCCGGCGGCGATCCTGGCGAGCTGTTCGGAGTTTCCGCCCGGCCGCGAGCTGGCGTTCAGGAAGAGGAAACTGCGCGGCGCTTCGGCACCGGCCGGCAGGCTCGCCCCGGCGGCGATCCTGGCGAGCTGTTCGGAGTTTCCGCCCGGCCGCGAGCTGGCGTTCAGGAAGAGGAAACTGCGCGGCGCTTCGGCACCGGCGTGCTGCTCGGACATGGGGCCCCCGTGGCTGTGACGACTCGAAAAGAGCTTCGAGTCTACGAGCCGGCGCTACGACGCGGCCGACGGCACCTGCCGGTCCGTGTACAGGTGCAGCAGCTCGCCGAGCGTCGGGTCGCGGCGCAGACCCCGGTCGGCCAGACCGAGCCGGGCCGCGACGCGGCGGGAGCCGGCGTTGTGGGTGTGGATCCAGGCCGCCACCGGCACCTCGGGCGAGTGCCGGCGGGCGGCGCCGGCAGCGGCCCGGGACAGCTCGGTGGCGTAGCCGCGGCCCCAGTGCGCCGGGTCCAGCCGGTAGTAGAGGTTCCAGAAGCCGGAGGCGGGCTGGAAGGCCACGCCACCGACGCCGACCACCGTGCCGTCGGCCGGGAGCCGGGCCGTCCAGTAGCCCAGGCCGAACGACTCCCAGGACTTGACGGCCCGTCCGATCCAGGCCCGGGTGGTCTCCTCGTCCCGGTGCCGCCCCTCGGGGACGTGGCTCCACGTCCGGGGGTCGGTGTTGATCCGGAACAGCTCGGCGAGGTCGTCGGCGCAGACCGCGCGCAGCTCCAGCCGGTCGGTGCGGACCAGCCACGGCTCGCCGGAGCGGGGTTCGTTCGTCAGCGTCACGGCGCGATCGTAGGCAGCCGCGACGGCACCGGGCACCGGGTTTTCGCCGCCGGGAGACGAGGTTCCGACGCCGGGAGACGGGGTTCCGACGCCGAGACACGGGGGTCGGTGCCGCCCGCGGGGGTCTGTGCCGCCCGCGGGGTTCGCCGCCGGGACGCGGGGTGGTCCGCCGGTTCGCGTCGCGCTTACGCCGGGAGCCCGGCCCGGCGGCGGGCGACGGCCGCGACGGCGGCCCAGTCCTTCTCCCCGTCCCCGTGCGCGAGCGCGTCCAGGAAGGCGTCCCGCAGGATGCTGCCGAACGGCAGCGGCACATGGGCGTCGGCGCCGGCGGTCAGCGCGAGGTTGACGTCCTTGAGGCCGAGCGGCAGCCGGAATCCGGCCGGTTCGTAGCGGCGCTCGGCGACCATCGCGCCGTAGCCGGAGTAGACCGGCCCGGGGAAGAGCGTGCCGCTGAGCATCTCGATCAGGTCGACCGGCCGGACGCCGTTGGCCTCGGCCAGACTGCACGCCTCGGCCATCGACTCGATCGCGCAGGCCAGCAGGAAGTTGGTGCTGATCTTGGCGGTGTTGGCCTGCGGCGGGCGCTCACCGAAGTGCCACGTCCGCCGGCCCATCGCGGCGAGCAGCGGCTCGGCGGCTGCGAGCGCCGCCGGGCTGCCCGCAGCCAGGATGTTGAGCTCTCCGGCCGCCGCCACCGGGGGCCGGCCGAGGACGGGAGCGGCGACGTAACCGAGGCCGTGCTCGGTGTGCAGGGCCTCGGCGCGCTCGGCGAGCGCCACCGAGATCGTGGCCATGTTGACGTGGACGGAGGCGGCGGCCCCGGCCAGCAGGGCCGGGTCGAGCAGCAGCCGCTCGACCGCCTCGTCGTTGGCGAGCATCGAGACCACCGCCTCGGCCGCGAACGCGCCGGCCGGACCGTCGGCGGCCTCCGCCCCCTGGGCCACCAGCGCGGCCACCGGTTCGGGCGAGCGGTTCCAGACCCGGACCCGGTGACCGGCCCGCAGCAGACTGGCGGCCATGCCCTGCCCCATCGCGCCGAGCCCCACGAACCCGACCGTCATCCCGCCCACCGCACACTCCCACCCTCGCCCGGCAACGTGTCGCCGGACGCCCGGCCCGCCCGACTGTACGTCAGGACGCTCCCGCCACAAGGCTCAAGCGCGCCCGCGTCCACACTCCCACCCCCGGCTGACCGCCCGCCCGGACGCTCCCCGCTGAGGCGCTCCCCGCTCGGGGCTCCCTGCTCGGGGCTCCCTGCTCAGGCGACCGCCCGCTCGGGCACGACCGAGATCCGGGGCAGGCCCGCCTCCAGCTCGGCGATCACCCGGTGGCGCAGCAGCTCGTACTGGGCCTGGAGCCGGCCCGGGCGCTGCGGACGGGCGACCGGCCGCCCCGGACCGACCAGCTCGTCCGGGCCGAACTGCTCGCGGGTGAGGTCGATCTCGACGCCGGTGGCGAACCGGTTCCACCAGTGCAGGTCCGTCCGGACCCCGCCGACGTGCACCTCGCCCATCATCAGCTCGCCGCCCAACAGGTCGTGCAGCACCATCGCCGTCACCCCGCACTGGCCGCGGGCGGGATTGTCGGGACGCCAGTGGGCCAGGTCCTCGGGCGCACAGGTGTCGACACCCCAGGAGGAGCGGATCGCACGTTCGATGTCGTTGAGGGTCCACGCCGTCATACCGGGAAGCCTGCCACGCGCCACCGACAGCGGCACCCGGCTTTTCAGTCGGCCACCCCCTGTTCTGCGCCGACTTTCTCGATCTTCACTCGTACGAGCAGCTCGCCCGGAACCCCGTTGCGGGCGCCGTACTGCTCGGCGAGGTCCTCGCCCATGTAGCGGGCGGCGATCCGGGTGGCCCAGGTGCGCACCTCGGCCAGGTCGTCACTGAGGTTCGCCGTGCCCTGCACCAGGACGTAGGAGAACGGCGGGTGCTCGTCGTCCACGCAGAGCATCACCCGGCCGTCGCGGGCGAGGGTGCGGCCCTTGACGGTGTTCGCCCCGGTGTTGAAGACGATCTCGTCGCCGTCCAGCAGGAACCAGACCGGCGCGACGTGCGGGCGGCCGTCGGCCCTGGTGGTGGCGATCTTGGCGGTACGGGTGCCGGCGGAGAGGAAGGCGCGCCACTCGGCCTCGGTCATGTGTGCCATGCCCGTCATCCTGGCCGCTCCGGCACGGCACCGCACCAGGTACCGGACGGATTCCCGGCACGGGCGCCTGGGGGGCGGGGCGCCGGGGCGGTCGGGGGCCCGCCCC
>NZ_JBHJUK010000034.1:9887-43858 GCF_042266225.1 Kitasatospora sp. NPDC056181 | reverse complement strand
AGCGTCAGTTGTGTATAAGAGACAGGGCCCGCCCCGGCGCGCCGACCGGCCGCTCAACGGCCGGTTGCCCAACGTCCGGTTGCTCGACGTCCGGTTGCCCGACGGCCCGGCTACTTGGCGGGTCCGGCTACTTGGCGAGCTCGGCAACGCCCGCCTGGGCGAACTGCTCGTCGAGGTCGCCACTGGGCGCGCCCGCGACGCCGATCGCCGCGATCGGCGCGCCCTTGGCCTGGACGGGGGCTCCGCCGGCCAGGAACAGCGTGCCCGGGATGTCCTTGAGGTTCGGCGCCTGGGCGAGGCGCTTGGCCAGCTCGGAGGTCGGCGCGTTCCAGGAGACGGCCGTGAACGCCTTGCGCTCGGCGGACTCCGGCGACTGCGGGCCGGCCCCGTCGCCCTTGAGCAGCACCCGGGTGATCCCGTCCCGGTCGACCACGGCGACCGAGACGTGCTGGCCGGCCTTGTTGGCCGCGTCCAGGGTGGCCTGGGCGGCCTTGGTGGCGGCCTCGATGGTCAGACCGGTGGTCTGGGTGAGGTTCTTGTTCTGGGTGTCGGCCTTCACCGCTGCGGCGACGGCCGGGGCCTCGGTGGTCTCGGCGCTGGCGGAGACGGCGCCCACGGTGGCGGCCGCGAGCGCGGCGGCGGCGACGGTACCGGTCAGCACGCGGGTGCGCACGGAGGTCTTCTTCATGGTCAGGCTCCTCGTCGGTTCGGTCGGGGCCACGGCCGGAACCAGGGGGACCGGATCGGGCTCGGCGGCTTCGGTACCGATCCTCCGGCCGCGGACCCCTCCCCCACATCGACGGTCCGGCGGCCGCTCGCGCGCATGATGGTTGACGGGCCCGTCAACCGATCGGCTGATGCGCGCCCCGGCCGGACGGGTCACCATCGAGGGATCGACGCAGGTCAGCGCTGGTCAGCGCCGATCAGCCCGGCAGGCCCGGCAGACCCGGCAGGCCCGGCGGGCCCAGTGAGCCGGTGAGCCGGACCGGTCGGCCCCGGGCAGCGCGGCAACCACCGCACCCGACGCGGAGTGAGGAGCGAGCACGTGGACCAGCCCGAGCCCGGCACCACCACCGCGCCCGGCACCGCCGGGGACCCGGACGCGGGCCGGCTGGCCGTCCTGCTCGACTCCGCCTTCCTGCTGCTGCTCGCCACCTCGCTCGGCCGCTACCTCGGCCACCACCCCGGCAACCCGCGCATCCCCTGGGTGGTCGGCCTCAGCCTCGCCCTGGCGGTCTCCCAGCCGGTCGGCTCCTGGCTGGCCCACCGCCGCCCGCCCGCTCCGGGGCAGCACCGCAGGCTCTGGCCGCTGGCCCTGGTGGTCGCGCTCTGGGTGGTGCTGGTGCTGCTGGCGCCGAGCTTCGCGTGGTGCGCCGTCCCGCTGGTCTACACGGCCCTGCGGACGCTGCCCGCGCGGGCGGCGATCCCGATGGTGGCGGCGCTCACGCTGCTGGTGGTGGTCGGCGAGGTCCGGCTGGGCGGCGTGGACGCCAACCTGATCCTGCTGCCGCCCGCGGTGGCGGCACTGGCCACCGGCGTCTTCCTCTTCATGGAGCGGCAGGCCGAGCGGCAGCGCGCGCTGATCCGCGACCTGCGCCGCACCCGGCGCGAACTCGCCGCCACGGAGCGGCGGGAGGGCACGCTGGCCGAGCGCGAACGGCTGGCCATGGAGATCCACGACACCCTGGCCCAGGGCCTCTCCAGCCAGCAGATGCTGCTCCAGGCCGCCGACCGCACATGGGACGCCGACCCGGCGACCGCCCGGACCCACGTGCGGACCGCCGCCGAGGTGGCGGCCCGCAACCTGGCCGAGGCCCGCCGTTTCGTCCACGACCTCGCACCGGCCGAACTCGCCGACGGCCGCACGCTGGACCAGGCGCTGAGTTCGCTCGCCGAGCGGGAGTCCGCCGAGAGCGGCCTGCCGGTCCGCTTCCACCTGGACGGCACCGCGGTGCCGCTGCCCGCCGCCGCCCAGTCCGCGCTGCTGCGGATCGCCCAGGGCGCGCTGGCCAACGTCCGGGAGCACGCGGGCGCTTCGGCCGCCGCGCTGACGCTCTCCTTCCTCGGCGACCAGGCCGTCCTGGACATCGCCGACAACGGCCGGGGGTTCCGGACCGACGGGACGGGTGACAGCGGGCAGCCCGCCGTTGGCGCCCGGTCCGACGCCGGACGCGGCCACGGACTGCCCGCGATGCGGGCCCGCTTGCGCCAGCTCGGTGGCACCCTGACCGTCGAGAGCACACCCGGCGAGGGCACCGTCGTCTCCGCCGCGATCCCGCTGGAGCCACGATGAGCGAGCGAACCGCCGACGGGCGGACGGTCGACGGACGGACGATCGACGGACGGACGATCGACGGACGAACCCCGGCCGGACAGACCTCCGACGGACAGACCCCCGACGGACAGACCCCCGCCAACCGAAACCCCGCCAACCGAACCCCCGCCGAACGAACGATCAAGAGGTGCGCATGAGCGCCGTCCCCGCGACACAGCCGGTCCGCCTACTGGTCTGTGACGACCACGCCGTCGTCCGGGCCGGCCTGCTGGCGCTGCTGGCCAGCGCCGGGGACATCGAGGTGGTCGGCGAGGCGAGCAACGGGGAGGAGGCGGTCGCCCTGGCCGCCCGGCTCGCGCCCCAGGTGGTGCTGATGGACCTCCAGCTCGGCGAGGGCATCGACGGCGTGGAGGCCACGCGCCGGATCACCGCCGCTCCCGGCGCTCCTCACGTCCTGGTCCTCACCACCTACGACACCGACGCCGACATCACCCGGGCGATCGGCGCGGGCGCCACCGGCTACCTGCTGAAGGCCGAGCGGCCGGAGGAACTGTTCGCCGCGGTGCACGCGGCGGCGCGCGGCCGCACCGTTCTCTCTCCGCCGGTCGCCTCCCGGGTGATGGCCCAGATGCGGGCGCCGGTCCCGCAGCTCACCGAGCGGGAGCAGGAGATCCTGGCTCAGTTGGCGCAGGGCCTGGGCAACCGGGAGATCGCCCGCGCGCTGTTCATCAGCGAGGCGACGGTGAAGACCCATCTGGGCCGGATCTACGACAAGTTGGGCGTCGACACCCGCTCCGGTGCAGTGGCCGTGGCCAAGGAGCGCAGACTGCTGCGCTGAGTGTCCGCGCGATCCCGCTCCGCAGCGAAGATGTGGATGTTTCGTGGATCCGATCATTGACAAACCAACCACTCGGTTTGTTAGCGTGGAGATCAACGACGCCTCCGGCCACCAGGGGAGCTCGCCGAGGCCTGTGCGGACCGCCCTCGTCCGAGGGCACTGCCAGGGGGGACGGCGCGGGCCGGGGAGTCCGGGGGGAGCGACGCGCGCCGAAGCCGTGCGACGAGGCGGCGCGGAGCGTGTCCGGGGGGACCCGCTCCGCGCCTCGCCTCCCCGCCCGACACCACCCCCGCGCCGGATCGCGCACCGCCTCGCCCCGGCTACCCCATGGCACTCCAGAACGGGCAGCACACCTCCGGCAGTCGCGCCAAGTAGCCCGGGGATCCCGGCACTTCGCCCCAGCTGCCGGCCGGCCGCTCCGACTGCTCCGGCCGCCCTGACTGCTCCGACCGCTCCGGCTGTTCCGGCTGTTCCGGCCGCTCCGACCGGGCCACTCCCGGCGAGACCGCCGTCAGCCGCGCTTCACCCAGCTCGCCGAACTCCAGCGCGAGCCGGTAGCCGTCCGGCGTGGTCGCCGCGAGGCCGGGCCGCTCGCGTCCGGCGTTCACCGAGGTCACGGTCCAGCCGCGCCGGCGCCACTGCGTCTCGACCATGGCCGGCAGCGCCGCCCGACGGGCCGCCGAGACGATGGTGACGATGTCCCGGCTCCGGCCGACGTACCAGTGCACGGCCGCGTCATCCGGACCCGACCCCGGCAGCGGCAGTCGCGCACCGGCCCGAGCGGCCCCGTGCCGCCAGGTGAGCGGCGGCCGGACGGCGTCCAACGAGTCCTGTAACAGGCTCTCGCAGCGCACGGCGGCCGCCGCCTGGTCCACCGGCGCGGTACGCGCGGACGGGACGGCCGGCGGCGCGGACGCCGGCAGCGTTCCGGCGGGAGTCTCGACGTTCACTTCGGCACCACCTGGCTGCACCGGGGCCTCCGTCTTCTCCCGGCGTTCAACCCGGGAAGGGATTCCGTTCCTCTGCACTCCCTGGACGGCCCGCCGCGCCGTGCCAGTTCCGCCGCCGACGTACCGGGCGCACGTTCTGCCGCTCCCGTACACATCGGCCGGACCCCTTCACTCAACCACCTCGGCCGAGCTCGGCCGCCCGGACCACGTCGGCCGCCCCTGCCGCGCCGCAGGGCCGACATGCATACACTGCACCGAGTAGTGTAACCAGCCCGAAGGAGAGACCGCCCGATGACCCCAGGGACCCCAGGAACCCCGGCACCCTCCGGGGCACCCGCACCGGCCACGGGCTCGCGCCGGATGCCGGAGAAGCGGCAGGCCATCGCCCGCGCGGCGAGCACGGTCTTCGGCCGCGAGGGCTACACCCGCGCCAGCGTGGACGCGATCGCCGCCGAGGCGGGGGTGTCCAAGCGGACCATCTACAACCACTTCGGGGACAAGGAGAAGCTGTTCCTCTCCGTCGCCCTGGAGACCGCCGGCGAGCTGACCGAGGTCATCGCCGCCCTGGCCGACCGCCACCTGCACAAGATCGTCGATCTGGAGGCCGACCTCACCGCGTTCGCCCTCGACCGCGCCCGGGCCGTCCTCACCGCGGGCGACCACTCCGCGCTCGGCCGCACGATCCGCGCCGAGGCCGGCAACATCCCGCCCGAGGTCCTCGGCGCCTGGCTGGACGCGGGCCCGCTCGCCTCCCAGCGCGACCTCGCCGCGCACTTCGGCCGCCTCGCCGACCAGGGGCTGCTGCACATCGAGGACGCGACGCTGGCCGCGACCCAGTTCACCCTGCTGACGTTCAGCGGGGCCGCCGACGCCAGCTTCTTCGGCGCGATCCCGCTCCCCGACGCCGACCTGGAGGCGGGCGTCACCGCCGGCATCCGGGCCTTCCTGCGCCTGTACGGCTGACGCCACCCCGCCTCCGCCACGGAGAGGGCCGCCCCCGGAACGAACGGGGTCGGCCCTCTCCGCACACCGGCCCTCGCCCCGCACACACCCCGGCCGCGCACGCACCCCGGCCGCACGCACCCCGGCCACGTACGCACCCCGGCCGCACATCCGGCCGGGCCGCACACCGGCCCCCGCCACGCACCCGGCCTCGCACAGCTCTCGCCCCGCCCGACATTGCACTGCACGGTGTAGTTGAATCAATGCCCTGCACCGTGTAGTTTACTTTCTTGTCAGCACCTCACCCCCTCCGAAGGGACCACCCGCCATGCCCACCATCACCGTCGACGCCGCCCGCATCCCCTACCGCGTCGTGGGCGACGGCCCCGAGACCGTGATCCTCGTCCACGGCACCGGCCCCGGCTCCGGCATGTGGGACAACCTGCTGGACGCCTTCACCGACCGCTACACCCTGCTGCTCCCCGACCTGTCGGGCAGCGAGGCCGCCGAGGACGACGGCGCCGAACTGACCATCGACGCCCTCGCCGCCCAGGTCAACGCCGTCATCGAGCACGCCGGGCGCGGCCCCGTCCACGTGGTCGGCTTCTCGCTCGGCGCCGTCATCGCCACCGCCGCGGCGGCCCGCCGCCCCGACCAGGTGCGCCGCCTGGTCGCCGCCTCGGGCTGGATCAACTCGGACGACGAGTACCTGCGCAACATGATGACCGTCTGGCTCTCCCTCGCCGGCGACCCGGCCGCCTTCGGCCGCTACGCCACCCTCACCGCCTTCAGCCGCGGGTTCCTCAACCGGATCGGCCGCGAGGGCGTCGAGGCCGCCGCCGCCTTCATGCAGCCGACCCCCGGCACCCTGCGGCACATCGCCCTCGACCTCGACCTCGACATCACCACCCTGCTCCCCCACGTCCAGGCCCCGACCCTGGTCATCGGCTGCACCCAGGACGCCACCATCCCGGTGGAGAACGCGCGCCGCCTGCACGCGGCCATCGCCGGCAGCGAGTACGCCGAGTTCGACACCGGCCACGTCGTGCTCGCCGAGCAGCCCGAGGCGTTCACCCGGACCGTCCGCGACTTCCTCGCCGCCGCCTGAGCCCCGCCGCCCGAGCCCTGCATCCAGGGGCCCGCGCCGCCCGGAATCCCCGCCGCCCGAGCCCCGACAGGCAGGGACACCGCCACCCGGGCGGCGATGTGACCTGCGTCACATTCGCCGCCCCCGTCGTCACACTTCGGGCCTCCGATCCGCTCATAGGGTGTCGCCGCCGCACGCCACCCCTCGCAGACAGGAGGCAGCAGATGAAACTCACCATCCTCGCCGCCACCGGCGGTATCGGACGGCAGCTCCTCGCCCAGGCCATCGCGGCGGGCCACGACGTCACCGCCGTGGTCCGCAACCCGGCCGGGCTGTCCGACACCACCGGCCGCGCACCCGCCGCACAGACCGTCCGGGCTGCACAGGACGTCCGGGTCGTCCAGGCCGATCTGGCCGCCGCCGAACCGGCCGCCCTGCGCACCGCGATCGCCGACGCGGACGCCGTGCTCTCCGCCCTCGGCCCGCGCTCCGGCGCCGAGGCCGGGGTCGCCTGGCGCGGCACCCGGTCCGTGGCCGCCGCCATGCGCGAGGTCGGTGTCCAGCGCCTGATCGTGGTCAGCGCGGCCCCGATCGGCACCGTCCCCTCGCCCGCCCGCCCGGAGCCGCCCCGGCACGACCCGGGGGACGGCTTCTTCATGCGCCACCTCGGCGCACCGCTCACCCGGGCCGCGCTCCGCCGCCACTACGCCGACCTGGCGCAGATGGAGGACGTGGTCCGCGCGAGCGGGCTCGACTGGACGATCGTCCGCCCGCCCCGCCTCACCGACAAGCCGCTCACCCGCGACTATCGGACGGCGTACGGGCGCAACGTGCGCCGCGGCCTCTCGGTCGCCCGCGCCGACGTCGCCCACTGCATGCTCGGCCTGCTGGACCGCCCCGAGTCGGTCCACCGGACCGTCGGCGTCGCCAACTGACCCCCGGACGACCATGACAGACCTATCGTCAGACATCGGACAGGGGCCGGCCCGCCGCGACCCGGCGGAGCCCGACGACGGATTGCGACGGCGCACGATGAACCACGACGAATCCCTGGCCCGGCAGTTCGAGCAGCAGCGCCCCCGGCTGAGGTCGGTCGCCTACCGGATGCTCGGCTCCCTGAGCGAGGCCGAGGACGCCGTCCAGGAGACCTGGTTCCGGCTCAGCCGCGCCGACGCCTCCCGGGTCGACAACCTGGCCGGCTGGCTGACCACCGTCGTCGGCCGGGTCTGCCTCGACCAGCTCCGCTCCCGCGCCGCCCGGCGCGAGGAGCCGCTGGAAACCCACGTGCCCGACCCGGTGATCGGCCGGGTCGACGCCGCCGACCCCGAACAGGCGGCGCTGCTGGCCGACTCGGTGGGCCTGGCCATGATGGTCGTCCTCGACACCCTGCCGCCGGCCGAGCGGCTCGCCTTCGTCCTGCACGACATGTTCGCCGTCCCCTTCGACGACCTCGCCCCGATCGTCGACCGCACCCCCGCCGCCACCCGGCAGCTGGCCAGCCGAGCCCGCCGCCGGGTCCGCGGGGCGGCCACCCCGGAGACCGACCTCACACGCCAGCGCGTCGTTCTGGACGCCTTCCTCGCCGCCTCCCGCACCGGCGACTTCGAGGCCCTGGTCACCCTGCTCGACCCGGACGTCACCCTCCGCGCGGACGTCGGCGCCACCCGCTTCGGCGCCCTGCCCCTCCTCGTCCACGGCGCCGCCGCCGTCGCCCAGCAGGCGCTGCTCTTCCGCGGCCTGGCCCCGCTCGCACGCCCGGCCCTGGTCAACGGCACCCTCGGCCTGGTCACCGCCCCCGACGGCCGACTGTTCTCCGTCCTCGCACTCACCGTCGTCGACGGCCGGATCACCGAGATCAACCTCCTCGCCGACCCCGACCGGCTCCGCACCCTCCCCGTCCCGCCGCTCTGACCGGCCGTCCCGCCCGCCACCCCGTACGCCCGAGCACACCGCGCCCCGGCCGGCAAGGCCTGCGCCAGAACGTCCGATTACCGATCCCCCCGGGAACACGAACTGACCGTCCGTCAGTTCACGGAGCGAAGAGGGCGACGGGCCCCGGCCGTGGACGACGGACGACCCGCGCCCCACCGACTGACGAATGACCAGGAGACATCCGTGCGCATACTCTTCACCGGCCCGGCCGCGGCCGGCCACCTCTTCCCGATGATCCCGACCGCGCAGGCCCTGCGCAGCGCCGGGCACGAAGTGCTGTTCGCCGGTTCGAGGCCGCTGGAGCCGCTCCGGGCCGCCGGCTTCCCGATCACCGAGATCGGCGACGGCCGCACCGTCCGGGAGGCGTTCGAGCAGCACACCGGGGAGAAGGTCCAGTACGTCGCGGCCGACAAGACCCAGGACGAGATCCTCGACATGGCGGCCAGGGGCTTCGCCATCGCCTCCCGCTCCACCGTCGACGGCCTGCTCGCCGTCGCCGGCGACTGGGGTGCCGACCTGCTGGTCTTCGACTCCTTCCAGGCCTCCGCCCCGCTGGTCGCGGCCAAGCTCAAGATCCCCTCGGCGATCCAGAACTTCGGCGTCACCTCGGGCCACGGCATGGCCGCGCGGATCGCCGCGAACTTCACCGACGTCTACGAGGCCCACGGCCTGTCCGGCCCCGCCGCGGCCACCGCCCTGAACGTCGTCCCCGCCTCGCTCGGCGGCGACCCGGACGGCCTGCGGATGCGCTACATCCCCTACAACGGCGGCGGTCTCGTCCCCGCCGGCCTGCTCAGCCGCGGCGACCGCCCGCGCGTCGCCGTGACCCTGGGCACCGTCCTCACCGAGCTGGACGGCGTCCGCGCGATCGTCCGCCTCATCGAGGCCGCCGCCGCGGTGGACGCCGAGTTCCTGCTCGCCGTCGGCGACGCCGACCTCTCCCCGCTCGGCACCCTCCCCGCCAACGTCCGCGCGCTGCCCTGGGTCCCGCTCGCTGAACTGCTCACCACCTCCGACGCGTTGATCCACCACGGCGGCTCCGGCACCATGCTCACCGCCCTCCAGGCCGGCATCCCCCAGCTCCTGCTCCCGCAGGGCGCCGACCACTTCGCCAACGCCGACGCCCTCACCGCCACGGGCGCGGCCCTGCGCTCCGCCTCCGACGACGTCGACACCCCGCTCCTCACCCGCCTCCTCACCGACCCGGCCCTCCGCACGGCCGCCACCGCCCTCCAGGCCGAGAACGCCGCCCTCCCGTCCCCGGCCACCCTCGTCCCCGCCCTCGAAGCCCTCGCCGCCGCCCACTGACCCACCCCGGCACCCCTGCACTCCGGTGTCCCTGCACCCCGGAGGCCAACGGGCCCCGCCCGGCGAAAGCCGGACGGGGTCCTGTCCTTGCCGAACCCCACCACGCCGACCACGCGCCCTCCGGCGCCGCACCTGACGAGACGCACGTCACATCCGCTCCATGTCACAACCCGCCGGGCTGTCCTGTCTTAAGGGCGAGAGCGGACAACGACAAGGAGTGCACGATGGAAGCCCGTCTGAACGTCTTCACCAACCCGGTCACCGCCAAGTTCGGCAAGCACCTCGTCGCGGCGGGCAAGGTCCTCGCGGACTCGACGCTGCCGTTCGCGACGCAGGAACTGGTCAAGCTGCGCGCCAGCCAGATCAACGGCTGCGGCTTCTGCGTCGACATGCACACCAAGGACGCCGCGCACGCCGGGGAGACCGCGACGCGCCTCAACCTGGTCGCCGCCTGGCGGGAGGCCACGGTGTTCACCGACGCCGAGCGCGCCGCCCTCGAACTCGCGGAGGAGGGCACCCGCATCGCCGACGCGGCCGGCGGAGTCCCGGACGAGGTCTGGGCGAACGCCGCCAAGTACTACGACGAGGACCAGCTCGCGGCCCTGGTGTGCGGCATCGCCCTCATCAACGCCTTCAACCGCGCGAACGTCATGATCCGGCAGCCCGCCGGCGACTACCAGCCCGGACAGTTCTCCTGAGCCACGCCCGGGCCGCCTCCGCGGCCCGGGGCCGGTTCGCCGCCCACCCCTTCCACACCTGACCTCGAACGGCAGGCCCCGGGTCGCCGACCCGGGGCCTGCCGCCGTTGCGGCCCACCACCGTGCCGAGGCCCGGGAAACTTTCCGGGCGGGGCCCGAATCCTTCGGCACGGTCCGCGCCTCTTATACCCGTGCCGACAAACGTCGGGACAGGACCTGGAGGTTGTCGTGATCCTCGGTGTCGGTATCGCCGTCGCACTGGTGCTGCTCTGCACCTGCATGCTCGTCGTGAAGCGCAAGCGGGGCGGGCGTGGCTGATTCGGCCTGGCCCGGCGAACAGCTGGTCGTCGCCGCGCAGCGCGGTGACGTCGATTCGATCGCCGCGCTGGTGTCGGGCGCACACCCGAACGTGCAGCGGTTCGCCCACTCCCTCTGCGCCACCCCGGAGGACGCCGAGGACGCGGCGCAGGAAGCCCTGATCATCCTGTACCGCAAGATCGGGATGCTGCGGGCCTCCGGCGCACTGGCGTCGTGGATGTTCCGCATCGTCCGCAACGAGTGCCTGCGGCGGGCACGGACGGCGATGCGGGACCTCCCACCGCTGCAGGACACCGCCGTGGCCTCGGCCGAGGAGGAGGCCCTGCAACGGCTCGATGCCGGCAGGGTGGCGGCGGCGATCGCCGCCCTGCCCGTCGACCAGCGCCGCGTGCTGATCATGCGAGACGTCCAGGGCCTCAGCGGACGGACGGTGGCCGATGCGCTGGGTCTCACCACGGCGGCGATGAAGTCGCGTCTGCACCGAGCACGCGCAGCGGTCCAACTCACGCTGCGTTCCACACCCGGCCCAGCTTCTGGAGGGAACCATGACGGGAACGAAGCCTGACGGTCCCGACTTCGCGAGCGCTTCGCTGCCCCGGCACCTGACGCGCGGCGCGGTGGGGTTCGGCGCACTGGTCGGCTCCGTCGCACTCATACCGGTCGTCGGCCCGGTCAGCCTGCTGCTCCTGCCGGTCGGCCTGCTCGCGCTGCGCGGGTGTCCGATGTGCTGGGCGATCGGGCTGGCGCAGACCGTTTCGAGGGGCCGGCTGCAGCGCTCCTGCGAGAACGGCCAGTGCAGTCTGGTCGTCGCCGGCCACGACAAGCACACCGCCAGAACGGTCACCGCCCCCACGGGCCTTCACGTGGCCGCGCAGGTGGACCTGCTCAAGGGCGCCGGAGCGGACCGCCCGCAGGCCGCCGCCGCCAGCCGCCGCTGAGCGGGCACCCGGCGGGCGGACTCCACCACGCGGACGTCGCAGCGGCGCCCCTCCGGCACCGATCCGGCCCGGCGGAGCGGATCGGCCCGGACAACGCGAAAGCCCCAGGTCATCGACCTGGGGCTTTCCTTCGGAGCGGGCGACGAGAATCGAACTCGCGCTCTAAGCTTGGGAAGCTCATGTTCTACCATTAAACTACGCCCGCCTGACGAGCCGTCAGAGACCGCTCGATCCGTCATCACTGTACCCCATCCGTGAGGCCTGTTGCACAGGTGACGGGGGGCCGTGGCGGAGCCGTGCGGGGGCGGGGTGGGGGCGTACTGTTTGGGCCGCGTGAGAGAGCTCCGGCGGGCGGGTTTCGGGGCGGCGAGCCGCGATGTGGAATGTCCGGAAGTTCCCCTAATGTGACGCTGTCCCGGGGGGCCTGGCCGTTCGGGGCGCGATGAGTACGGGTGAGTACTGCGGTAAGGATGGGAAGGGGATCGATGGAGCAGCGCGCCGTCGTTCGTTGTGCCGAGGGGCACCTGTTCAGCACCACCACGTTCCCGATGCAGAACCTCGGGCCCGGTCGGCTGGGGCCCGGCCGGTTGATCCGCTGTCCGCAGTGTGGACGGCTGCGGAGTTCGGTGCTGGCCGACGTACGGGAGCTGTCCGAGCCGCAACTGGCCCGGGCGATGCGGCTGGAGGCCGCGGAGTTCCTGGCCTGACCGGGACGGAACCCGCGTAGCGGCGGGACGGGAGTGACAGCTGCGGCCCCGGGCGATTCGTCCGGGGCCGTGTCGTGCACGTAACCTCGAAGCGTGCTGCTCTCTGACAAGGACATCCGGACCGAAATCGACAAGGGCCGGGTCGTGATCGACCCGTTCGACCCTGCGATGATCCAGCCCTCCAGTATCGATGTGCGACTGGACCGCTTCTTCCGGGTCTTCGAGAACCACCGTTACCCGCACATCGACCCCTCCGAGGAGCAGCCGGACCTGACCCGGCTGGTCGAGCCGGAGGGCGACGACGCGTTCATCCTGCACCCGGGCGAGTTCGTGCTGGCGTCGACCTACGAGGTCATCACGCTGCCCGACGACGTCGCCTCGCGGCTGGAGGGCAAGTCCAGCCTGGGCCGGCTCGGCCTGCTGACGCACTCCACGGCCGGCTTCATCGACCCCGGCTTCAGCGGCCACGTGACGCTGGAGCTGTCGAACGTCGCGACGCTGCCGATCAAGCTGTACCCGGGGATGAAGATCGGGCAGCTGTGCCTGTTCCGGCTCTCCTCGCCGTCCGAGCACCCGTACGGCTCGGAGCGGTACGGCTCGCGCTACCAGGGCCAGCGCGGCCCGACGCCCTCCCGCTCGTTCATGAACTTCCACCGCACGAAGGTCTGAGCAGGAGCGCGGCAGAAGGACCGGCAGGACGAGGACGGACCCAGAGGGCACGCACGGCGGGCGGCCACCCCAAGAAACAGGGGGTGGCCGCCCGCGGCGTTCACGGGGCTGCTCAGGCGCGCTTGGGGCGGGTGACGGCGACCAGCTCGCTGCCGTCCTCGGAGAGGCGCAGTTCGGTGCGGAGCTCGGCCAGCTCGCCGAGGTGGTGCAGGTGGGTGCCGCCGCAGAAGATCTGCGCGGGGCCCTCGGGCAGCTCGCAGTGCCACTGGCGGCGGGCGGTCAGCTCGGGGCCGGGGACGTCGATGCGCACGGCGGCGTCGGCGGCGACCCAGGCGGCCAGCTGCCGGTTGACGGCCTCGGTGAGGGCGGGCAGTGCGTCGGCGAGGGCCGGGAAGTCCTCGGTGGCGTCGGTGGTGAAGCCCTTCTTCCGGAGCGACTTGCCGAGCCGGTAGGTGTCGGTGCTCGCCTCGGTGTCCATCACCGAGGTGTCCATCGCGAGGCTGTCGAAGTCGGGGTTGCCGAAGGCGTCGGCGCGGCCCGGGTCCTTGCGCCAGCGCGGGGCGAGGGCGGCGTTCAGGGCGAGGGCGAGCAGGTGGCAGCCGCTGTGCGAGGCGCAGAGGGCGGCGCGGCGCTCGGTGTCGACGGCGAGCGACGCGACCTTGCCGGCCAGGTCGCCCGGGTCGCCGTCGACCACGTGCAGGACCAGCCAGGACCACTCCTCGTCGCCGCGGCGGACCGGGATGTCGGCGCCGACCAGCGGTGCGCCGCCGTCCGGGCCGACCGCGCCGGTCAGGCAGTCGACGACGGCCAGCTCGGTGCCGTCGACGGTGAGGGTGCCGAGGTCGGCCGGCTGGTCGGGCCAGGTGTGGTCGAGCGGGTGGAACGGGGTCGCCTCGGTGACGACCGCGTACCGGCCGCCGTCCAGCGGGTGCACCGCGAGCACCGGGGACTCGCCGGTCACCGCCCCGGCCGGGAAGCTGACGTGGGTGGTGGGGAGGGTCATGCCTGGCTCCGAGCGCGTGAGGGTGGTGGAAGCGGAACGGGCCCCGCAGGCGGGGCCCGTCGTCCATTCTCCCCCGTGGCCCCCGACAAACGGCCGGGGCGCCAAATCGGCCCGGGCACCGCTGCCGGATCGGCCTGGGGACCGCGGCCGGGTCAGCCCAGGGTCGGCAGCTTGATCAGCACCAGCAGTGCGAGGAGCTGCAGCGCGGCCGCTCCGGCCGCCTTGCCCCAGGGGAGGTCGTGCAGCCGGCGGACCATGGTGGTCAGCAGCACGGCGCAGAGCACCCAGGTCGCCCAGCCGACGACCTGGACCACCATGTTGTCGGACGGCAGGACCAGGGCCAGCAGCAGCCGGGGAGCGTCGGTCATCCAGCCGATCAGCACGGCGAGGCCGACCGTCGACTTCCACGGGCCGTCCCCGCCGAACTGGCGGGCCAGTGCGTACGTCACCCCGCCGAGCACGGCGCCCGCGAGGGTGAAGCAGACCGCGGCGGCGAGGATGGCGGTCAGGGCGACGCCGAAGGTCGACTTGAAGACGTCGTCGCGGGTCAGGCCGATGCCGAGCACGGCCAGCGCGCCGTACAGCAGCGAGACGGTGAGGGCGGGGAGCCAGACCTGGTGGTCGCGGGTGCGGTCGAAGGTCGCCGTCGGGTTCCGGAAGATGCCGACCAGCAGCTCGCGCCAGGCCGGGCGCGGGCCGGAGACGTGCGGGGCGGACTGGCCGCCGGCCCGGTAGACCGCGACGTTGTCCTGGGCGTAGCCCTGCTCCTGGGCGTAGCCCGGCTCCTGGCCGTAGCCGTACTGCCCGCCCTGCCCGTCGTAGCCGGCCTGCCCGTCGTAGCCACCCTGGCCGCCGTAGCCGCCCTGGCCGCCGTCCGGGTACGGCTGCCCGTACTCCTGCGGGTACCCCTGCCCCTGGTAGGGGTACGGCTCGCCCCCGTACGGGTCGCCGCCGGTCGGGAACGCCCGGGTGTGGCCGGGCTGGTCGGCGGCGTACGGGTCGTGCCCGCCCGGGCCCCCGTGCGCCTGTCCGCCCCCGTGCCCCTGGCCGCCCCCCGGCGCCCCCCGGTGCGGGGCCGTGAAGTACTCCGGCCCGTCCGTCTGCCCGTACCCCCCGGGCTGCCCGTAGCCCCCGGACGCCCCCGGCGGGGGCGGAGGGGCCGACCACCCGCCCCGGGGTTCGGCGCCCTGACCGCTGTCGTATCGATTACCAGCCACGTTCCGAAGGTACCCGTCCGGCTGACTCCGCGTCGGCCGGGCACAGGGCCGGGGCAGGTTTGCAGCGAGCCTGTGACGGCCGGGGCCGGGGGCCCGACGGCGCCCCGGCCCTCCCGTCGTCAGCGCTGCGCGGTCACCTTCGGCGCGTGCACCACGGCCGCGGCCGTGGTCCCGGCCGGGCAGCCGCCCGGGCCGGCCGAGGTGCGGACGGCGCCGACCGGCAGCAGCGTGCCGCAGGCGACCCGGATGCCGCTCGGCAGCTCGTTGTCGGCCTGGACGATCGCGCCGTCGCCGATGACCGCGCCGTCCAGCGCGGTCCGGTCGCCGATGGTGGCGTACGCGCCCACGATCGAGTCCTTGACCAGGCAGTCCGGGCCGATCGAGGCGCCGGGCAGGATCACGCTGCCCTCGACGATCGCGCCGGCCTCGACCACCGCGCCCTCGGAGACGACGCTGCCCCCACTCAGCACCGCACCCGGGTGGACGGTCGCGCCGGGCAGCAGCAGGGCGTCGCCGGTCGGGCCGGGGACGGCCGGGGAGTCGACCTTGCCGAGCACCAGGTCGGCCGAGCCGCGGACGAAGGCGGCCGGGGTGCCGAGGTCCAGCCAGTACGAGGTGTCCACGACGCCGCGCAGCAGCGCGCCGGTGGCCAGCAGCTCGGGGAAGGTCTCGCGCTCGACCGAGACCTCGCGGCCGGCCGGGATGCGGTCGATCACCGACCGGGTGAAGACGTAGCAGCCGGCGTTGATCTGGTCGGTGACGATCTGCTCGGGCGTCTCCGGCTTCTCCAGGAACTCCAGGACCCGCCCGTTGCCGTCGGTCGGGACGAGGCCGAAGGCGCGCGGGTCCTCGACCCGGGTGAGGTGCAGGGTGACGTCGGCCCCGGCGGCCACGTGGCCGTCGCGCAGGGCCGCGATGTCGACGCCGGACAGGATGTCGCCGTTGAAGACCAGGACCGGCTCGTCGGGGCCGCAGGTGAGCCCGGAGGCGGCGTTGCGGATGGCCCCGCCGGTGCCCAGCGGCTCGCGCTCGGTCAGGTAGACCAGCTCGATGCCGTAGGGGGTGCCGTCCTGGAAGTGGTCCTCGAAGACCTCGGCCAGGTAGGACGTGGCCAGCACCACGCGGGTGACCCCGGCGGCGGCCGCGCGGGCCAGCTGGTGCGCGATGAACGGGACGCCTGCCACGGGCAGCATGGGCTTGGGGGTGTGGGTGGTCAGCGGACGCAGTCGCGTGCCCTTACCACCGACCAGCATGATCGCCTCGGTCATGGTCTGCGCTGTTCCCCTTGTGGTCTCTGCGGCCCGGCCCGGCGGGCCGATACCTCCGTCGGTGGTCAGGACACCCGCCCGGTGGGCCGGAACGGGTCGACCGGCACAGGGCCGGTCCGGCGCCTACTGTATTTCCTTCCAACCGGGACGCCTCCCGGCGGTCCGGCGGTTGGCGCCCGGGCCGGACCGCTCCGGCCTGCGGCGCGAGCCGGGAAGCCGGGCGGGAACCGGTCGGACCGGGGCGGCGGGCCCGTTGCCGGGCCCGGCGCGGCGCCCGCTCGCGGGCCCGGCGAAAAGCCCGGCCCGGCGGGCGCTCGTGGCACCCACCGGGCCGGGCAGTTGTGACAGAACTGTCGAACATCGGGACGTGCTCGCGGCCCTCCCGGGACCGTCCGCCGGCCCCGAACGCCTCAGCGCCCGGTCCCGTCCGTCAGGTCTCAGGCGTCGACCGTCTCCGCCTCCGCGTCGGCCGGCGGGGTCGCCTTGACCGAGTCGAGCAGCAGCTGGGCGACGTCCACCACCTTCAGGTGCTCCTTCGCGGCGCCCTCGTTCTTCTTCCCGTTGACCGAGTCGGAGAGCATCACCAGGCAGAACGGGCAGGCGGTGGAGACGATGTCCGGGTTGAGGGACAGCGCCTCGTCCACGCGCTCGGTGTTGATCCGCTTGCCGATGCGCTCCTCCATCCACATCCGCGCGCCGCCGGCGCCGCAGCAGAAGCCGCGCTCCTTGTGGCGGTGCATCTCCTGCTGGCGCAGGCCGGGGACCTTGTCCATGATCTCGCGCGGCGGGCTGTAGACCTTGTTGTGGCGGCCCAGGTAGCAGGGGTCGTGGTACGTGATCAGGCCCTCGACCGGGTTGACCGGGACGAGCTTGCCCTCGTCGATCAGGTGCTGGAGCAGCTGGGTGTGGTGGATGACCTCGAAGTGACCGCCCAGCTGCGGGTACTCGTTGGCGATGGTGTTGAAGCAGTGCGGGCAGGTGGCGACGATCCGCTTCTTCGGAGCGTCCTCCAGCGCCGCGTTCAGGGTCTCGACGTTCTGGGCGCCGAGCATCTGGAAGAGGAACTCGTTGCCCAGGCGGCGGGCGGAGTCACCGGTGCAGGACTCCTCCT
Organism: Kitasatospora sp. NPDC056181; assembly: GCF_042266225.1. Lineage (NCBI taxonomy): Bacteria > Bacillati > Actinomycetota > Actinomycetes > Kitasatosporales > Streptomycetaceae > Kitasatospora > Kitasatospora sp. NPDC056181. Next base: position 26,597 of record NZ_JBHJUK010000034.1, on the reverse strand, counting down.
TGCCGAGGATCGCGAACTGCACGCCGGCGGTGTGCAGCAGCTCCGCGAAGGCCTTGGTGGTCTTCTTGGCGCGGTCCTCCAGGGCGCCGGCGCAGCCGACCCAGTAGAGGTACTCGACCTCGGCGGGGTCGATGTCCTCGCCGATCACCGGCACCTCGATGCCGGTCTCCTTCTTCAGCTCCTTGACCCAGTCGAGGCGGGCCTTGGTGGCCATGCCCCACGGGTTGCCCTTGTTCTCCAGGTTCTTGAGCATCGTCCCGGCCTCGGTCGGGAACGAGGACTCGATCATCACCTGGTAGCGGCGCATGTCGACGATGTGGTCGATGTGCTCGATGTCCACCGGGCACTGCTCGACGCAGGCGCCGCAGGTGGTGCAGGACCAGAGGACGTCCGGGTCGATGACGCCGTTCTCCTCGGCGGTGCCGATCAGCGGGCGCTCGGCCTCGGCCAGGGCGGCCGCGGGGACGTCCTTGAGCTGCTCGGAGGTGGCCTTCTCGGTGCCCTCCATGTCCTTGCCGCCGCCGGCCAGCAGGTACGGCGCCTTGCCGAAGGCGTGCTCGCGCAGGCTCATGATCAGCAGCTTGGGCGAGAGCGGCTTGCCGGTGTTCCAGGCGGGGCACTGCGACTGGCAGCGGCCGCACTCGGTGCAGGTGGAGAAGTCGAGGATGCCCTTCCAGGAGAAGTGCTCGACCTGGGAGACGCCGAAGACGGCGTCGTCGGCCGGGTCCTCGAAGTCGATCGGCTGACCACCGCTGGTCATCGGGCGCAGGGCGCCGAGCGCGGTGCCGCCGTCCTCCTCGCGCTTGAAGTAGATGTTGAAGAACGCCAGGAACCGGTGCCAGGCCACACCCATCGAGGGGTTGATGCCGATGGTGGTCGCCCACGCGAACGAGATGCAGATCTTCAGCATCGCGAAGAAGTAGATCAGGTTCTCCAGCGTGCCGTGCGACAGGCCGCTGAGCGCGGAGACCAGCGGGTACGAGAACAGGTGCTCGGGCCCGTACGAGTCGACGCCGTTGAGGGCGCCCTCCAGGGAGCGCAGCATCAGGATGCAGAGGCCGATGCCGAGGATCGTGTACTCGACGTAGAAGGCCTGCCAGGCGATCGAGCCGGCGAAGCGCGACTTGCGGCCGGACCGGGACGGCAGGCTGAGCAGCCGGATCACGATCAGGGTGATGATGCCCAGCGTGGTGAGGGTGCCGAGCAGTTCGACGAAGAGCTGCCAGAGCATCCAGTGGCCGATGACCGGCAGCGCGAAGTCGGCGTCGAAGAGCTGGCCGAAGGCGTTGACGATGGTCAGCACCAGGCTGAAGAAGCCGACCGCGACGAACCAGTGCGCGACGCCGACGACGCCCCACTTGTTCATCCGGGTGTGGCCGACGAACTCGACCGCGACGGTCTTCACCCGCTGCGCGGGCTCCCCGAACCTGGTGGGGTCGGACTGGCCGGTCCGCACCACCTTGAAGATGTACAGCGCCGCACGGGCGGCGAGCGCGGTGCCGATCACGAACGTGACCAGCGAGATGACGATCGCTGCTAGTTGCATCGGCTCTCCGTCTCCTGCGGCTTTGCTGGGTTGGCGGTATCTCCGGAGCGAGTGTACTCGTCGGTAACTTCCTGGGCCGACGGCCCGGACATTACCGTTTGTCAACTCTTCTCCAGAAGATGTTCAAGGTATGGCGGCAGTCACGTGAGTGCACACTCACCACGCCCGCCGGCCGGGCCCGTCCGGCCCCGGCCCCCGCCACGCTCCAGCGGATCCGCTCAGCAAAGTTGAGCGACGCCGACTCATGGCTGTTGACGCTCTCCACCGAGTCGTGCATCCTTGAGCCCGTAAAGCTCAACTCTTCCGTGGAGGTACCAACGATGGCACGCGCGGTCGGCATCGACCTCGGTACGACGAACTCGGTCGTCAGCGTCCTTGAGGGTGGCGAGCCCACCGTCATCACGAACGCCGAGGGTGCGCGGACCACGCCGTCCGTCGTGGCCTTCGCAAAGAACGGCGAGGTCCTCGTCGGTGAGGTGGCCAAGCGCCAGGCCGTCACCAACGTCGACCGGACCATCCGCTCGGTCAAGCGCCACATGGGCACCGGGTGGAAGATCAACCTGGACGGCAAGGACTTCAACCCGCAGCAGATCAGCGCGTTCGTGCTGCAGAAGCTGAAGCGCGACGCCGAGGCCTACCTGGGCGAGACGGTCACCGACGCCGTCATCACCGTCCCGGCGTACTTCTCCGACTCGGAGCGCCAGGCCACCAAGGAGGCCGGTGAGATCGCGGGCCTCAACGTCCTGCGCATCGTCAACGAGCCGACCGCGGCCGCCCTGGCCTACGGCCTGGACAAGGACGACCAGACCATCCTGGTCTTCGACCTCGGCGGCGGCACCTTCGACGTCTCGCTGCTGGAGATCGGCGACGGGGTCGTCGAGGTGAAGGCCACCAACGGTGACAACCACCTCGGTGGTGACGACTGGGACCAGAAGGTCGTCGACCACCTGGTCAAGGTCTTCCAGGCCGGCCACGGCGTCGACCTGTCCAAGGACAAGATGGCCCTCCAGCGTCTGCGCGAGGCCGCCGAGAAGGCCAAGATCGAGCTGTCCTCGTCCTCCGAGACCTCGATCAACCTGCCCTACATCACGGCCTCCGCCGAGGGCCCGCTGCACCTGGACGAGAAGCTCACCCGGGCCCAGTTCCAGCAGCTGACCTCGGACCTGCTGGAGCGCTGCAAGGTCCCGTTCCACAACGTGATCAAGGACGCCGGCATCTCGCTCTCCGAGATCGACCACGTCGTCCTCGTCGGCGGCTCGACCCGCATGCCCGCCGTCGCCGAGCTCGTCCGCGAGCTGACCGGCGGCAAGGACGCCAACAAGGGCGTCAACCCGGACGAGGTCGTCGCCATCGGCGCCGCGCTCCAGGCCGGTGTCCTCAAGGGCGAGGTCAAGGACGTCCTGCTGCTCGACGTCACCCCGCTGTCCCTCGGCATCGAGACCAAGGGCGGCATCATGACCAAGCTGATCGAGCGCAACACCACGATCCCGACCAAGCGCTCCGAGATCTTCACGACGGCCGAGGACAACCAGCCGTCCGTGCAGATCCAGGTCTACCAGGGCGAGCGCGAGATCGCCGCGTACAACAAGAAGCTCGGCATGTTCGAGCTGACCGGTCTCCCGCCGGCCCCCCGCGGCCTGCCCCAGATCGAGGTCACCTTCGACATCGACGCCAACGGCATCATGCACGTCGGCGCGAAGGACCTCGGCACCGGCAAGGAGCAGAAGATGACCGTCACCGGCGGCTCCGCGCTGCCGAAGGACGACATCGAGCGCATGATGCGCGAGGCCGAGCAGTACGCGGAGGAGGACCACAAGCGCCGCGAGTCGGTCGAGACCCGCAACCAGGCCGAGCAGCTCGTCTACTCGACCGAGAAGTTCATCGCCGACAACGCCGACAAGCTCCCGGCCGACGTCAAGACCGAGGTCGAGACCGCCATCGGCGAGCTCAAGGAGGCCCTGAAGGGCGAGGACATCGCGGCCATCCGCGACGCCTCCGAGAAGGTCTCCACCACCGCCCAGAAGCTCGGCCAGGCGCTCTACGCCAACGCCGACGCCGCGGGTGCCGCCCCGGCCGGTGACGCCGCCGGTGCCAAGGACGACGACGTCGTCGACGCCGAGATCGTGGACGACGAGAAGCCCAAGGGCGGTGCGGCATGACGGAGAAGCCGCAGGGTGCTGAGCCCGGCGACGACTCCGCCGCCGAGGAGGCCGTGATCAAGGCTGCCGAGGAGGCCGCCGCGGCCGGTTCGGCCGGCGGGGACGAGCTCGCCGCCGCCAAGCGCGAGGCGGCCGAGCGGACGGCCGACCTCCAGCGTCTCCAGGCCGAGTACCAGAACTACCGCAAGCGGGTCGAGCGCGACCGTCTGACGGTCCGGGAGATCGCCGTCTCCAACATCCTGGAGTCGCTGATCCCGGTCCTGGACGACATCGGCCGGGCCCGCGAGCACGGCGAGGTGACGGGCGGGTTCAAGTCCGTCGCCGAGTCCCTGGAGACGGTCGTGGCCAAGCTGGGCCTCCAGCAGTTCGGCAAGGAGGGCGAGCCCTTCGACCCGACCATGCACGAGGCGCTGATGCACAGCTACTCCTCGGACGTCACCGAGGACACCTGTGTCCAGATCCTCCAGCCCGGCTACCGGATCGGCGAGCGGATCATCCGCCCGGCGATGGTGGCGGTCGCGGAGCCCCAGCCGGGCACCCAGACCACCGCCGCGCCCGACGCCGACAAGGCTTCGGACGCCGACAAGGCCGACGGTGGGTCGGAGAGCTGACAACCCGTGCGCTGCGGAGTCGTACGTCGTCCAGTACGACGGCCGGCTCCGCAGCGCCGTCTCCGTCGACGGCAGGACGCCCCTGCCTGTTGACAGCACATTGACTATGGATCGTGGGAGGTGGCGGCAGCCATGAGCGGGCGGAGCGAGCGAATCGCCGAAAGGTGCGCTTTGCGCGAAGCGGCTGCCGAGCGCCGCGAGGTGGGCGCATGAGCGAGCGAATCGGTGACAGGCGCGTGCTGCGCGAAGCGGCTGCCGAGCGATGCGAGGTGGGCGCATGAGCGAGCGCAGCGAGCGAATCGGTGACGGGGGCGTGTTGCGCGAAGCGGCTGCCGAGCGAAGCGAGGTGGGCGCATGAGCGGCAAGGACTACGTGGAGAAGGACTACTACAAGGTCCTCGGCGTGCCCAAGGACGCCTCCGCCACCGAGATCAAGAAGACGTACCGCAAGCTGGCCCGCGAGTTCCACCCCGACGCGAACAAGGGCGACAGCAAGGCGGAGGAGCGCTTCAAGGACATCTCCGAGGCCTACGACGTCCTCTCGGACGAGAAGCGCCGCAAGGAGTACGACGAGGCGCGCACCCTCTTCGCCAACGGCGGCTTCCGCTCCGGCGGCCCCGGCGGCGGCAACTACAGCTTCGACTTCGGTGACCTCTTCAACGGCAGCCAGGGCGGCCCCCCCGGCGGTGGCGGCGGTCTCGGCGACGTCTTCGGCGGCCTCTTCAACCGCGGCGGCCGCCAGCCCCAGCCCCGGCGCGGGGCCGACGTCGAGACCGAGGTGACGCTCTCCTTCGAGGAGGCCGTCGACGGCGCGACCGTCCCGCTCCGGATGACCAGCCAGGCCCCGTGCCGCACCTGCAGCGGCACCGGTGCGAAGGCCGGCACCACCCCCCGGGTCTGCCCGACCTGCGTCGGCGCCGGCACCGTCAGCCGCGGCCAGGGCGCCTTCGCGCTCTCCGAGCCCTGCCGGGACTGCCGCGGCCGGGGCATGATCGTCGACGACCCGTGCACCGACTGCCACGGCAGCGGCCGGGCCAGCTCCGCCCGCACCATGCAGGTCCGGATCCCGGCCGGCGTCCAGGACGCCCAGCGCATCCGGCTCAAGGGCAAGGGCGCCCAGGGCGAGCGCGGCGGCCAGGCCGGCGACCTCTACGTCACCGTGCACGTCGACGCGCACCCCGTCTTCGGGCGCAAGGCGGACAACCTCACGGTGACCGTGCCGGTCACCTTCCCCGAAGCCGCCCTCGGCGGCACCATCGAGGTGCCGACGCTCAACGGCCCCTCGGTGAAGCTCAAGCTGCCCCCGGGCAGCGCCAACGGCCTCACCCTGCGGGCCCGCGGCAAGGGCGCAACCCGCAAGGACGGCACCCGCGGCGACCTCCTGGTCACCGTGGAGGTCCTGGTGCCGCAGCACGTCACCGGCGACGCGCTGACGGCTCTGGAGCAGTACCGCGAGGCCACCGCCTCCGACGACCCGCGAGCCGCCCTGTTCAAGGCGGCGAAGGGAGCGTGACGACCAGATGATCCCCGACAGCAGCCCCCTCGGCCCGATGGGCCCCATCGGCCCCGGGGTCGGCGAGGGTCTCCCCGGCGGCGCCCCGCGCGCGCGCCGCACCGCCCCGCCGCCGCAGTACGTCCTCACCGAGGACACCCCGGTCTACGTGATCTCGGTCGCCGCCGAGCTCTCCGGCCTGCACCCGCAGACCCTGCGCCAGTACGACCGCCTCGGCCTGGTCTGCCCGGACCGCACCGCCGGCCGCGGCCGGCGCTACTCCGCCCGCGACATCCAGCAGCTGCGCGAGGTCCAGCGCCTCTCCCAGGACGAGGGCATCAACCTGGCCGGCATCAAGCGGATCATCGAGCTGGAGAACCAGGTCACCGCCCTCCAGTCCCGCATCGCCGAACTCGCCGACTCCCTCGAAGGCGCCGCCACCACGCTCCAGCAGCGCGAGGCCACCATCCACGCCTCGTACCGCCGCGACCTGGTGCCCTACCAGCCGCCGACGCAGTCCAGCGCCCTGGTCGTCTGGCGCCCGAAGCGCTGACCCGGCCACGACGGCCCCTGCCGCCGGTTCCCTCCTGAACGGGGGGTGCCGGCGGCTGGGTGTTGATGAGAGAGTGCTGCATCAGGGCGACCGCCGGACGATCCGTCCGTCCTTGTGAGCCAGGCGCCGGATCGTGCTCTGCGTTTAAGATCCCTGGGCAGCGGACTTCAGTCGCGTTGACTTGTCCGGTCGACGACAAGGAGCCGAAAGTGAGTGATCGAGAACAGCTGGTGCACAACCACAGTCGCTCACCGATCCTGTCCTCAGACGCCCGCGCGCTCTACCTGAAGGCGTTGAACGAGGACGGCCGGCTCAGCCGAGGCAGCTGCACACCGCACGAGGCCGCCGCCCTCGACGAGTTGATGGAGCTCGGCCTCCTCATATCGGACAGCGACGAGCCGGGTTCGCTGTTCGCCGCCGATCCCGCGAAACTCGCCGCCAGTCTGAGCTCGACTTGGCAGCGCCAGGCGCTCGATCTGCTGGCCCGTGCCGTGGCAATTCCCGGCGACCTGGGCGAGCTGGCGGAAGCGTTCCACAATCCCGACCAAAGCGGCGGCCCCATTGAATACGTTCAGGGCCGGGCACTCATAAATCAACGGGTTCAGCAGGCGATGGCGAGCGGAATGACCGAAGGGCTCGCAATGCAGCCCGGCGGGCCGCGCCCCTCGGAACTGCTGACCTCGTTCATCCAACGCGATCTCGACATAATCCGCCATGGCGCGTCCATGCGGACGATCTACAACGCCAGCACCCGGCACCACCAACCGACCAGGGATTACGTATCCACGCTGGCCAAAGAGGGCTGGCAGTTCAGGACCCTGGACGAGCCTTACACACGGCTCCTGATCGTCGACCGGCGCCTCGCCGTGATTCCGGTGGTGGGCGACCACGTCGCCGCTTTCGTCCACGATTCCGCGGTCATCAACTACCTCGCGGAAGAGGTGTTCGAGCGGAACTGGAGCCGGGCGCTCGACTTCGACGGCGACCGCACCATCCCGCAGCAGGTCGTCTCGCAGCTCAGGCACACGATCATCGACCTGCTGCTGGCCGGCACGAACCACCGGGTCATCGCGCGCCGGCTCGGCATCAGCGAACGCACGCTGGCCCGGCACATCGCGGAAATGCGCGAGGAGCACAACGTCGACTCGCTGTTCCAGCTCGGCTACGTCCTCGGGCAGTCCTCCGGGACGACCGCCTGAGCGCCGACGCCACTGGCGTGCAGAAGTTTCCGGACACGGGAAGAAACGATTCCTCGCCGGCTTGGCCGTGCCGCCCGCGGTCCGCACCCGCGCAGGCCCGAGCCCGGGGAGGTGCCTTCCCCGGACGGCCCCACGGCCGGACCGCCGCCCACACGGGCGGCGCCTCGTTCAAGCAGCACCAACGGCGGACGGTCGCCGCGCGACCTCGACCCGAGTCACCCCGCGAAACCGCCTAGCCCCGCACCTCTTCGGCCGGGCCGGGCAATTCGCGAGCACTCAATGCATCGTCATCTCACCAGTGGAAATCGTCGGCGAGGGCCTGAGTCGTCGACCCGGTTCCCTGACCGGGCACACTCTCGGCACCCGCATAACCCGCGCCGAGAGCGCCGACAGCGAAGATGGAAACGCCGACAACGGCGGACAGTACAGCCTTACGGACAAGTCGGTACATACGAGACACGGACCCATCCCTCCTTCTCAAGCTCCGCGAGCTGGACTTATAGCACTGGCGTCCACATGATGCCGCACGGCACGCTACGGTGTCATCTCCCCTACGGCGCAGGCAGCGTCATCTCTATGCCAGGCATCCAGATGACAGGGCGGAACGCTGGACGGAGCCGTCGGCGCTGATAGACGATCAGTTCGCTCCCGATGGTCCGGCGGACGAAGCAGAGTTGCCGCTGTACCGTCAAATATCAGTCTGATGACTTCAGAATCTTTGAAGCAGCAACCAACCGCAGCGCCCACCGGCACCGCATCTTCCCCGGTCGGCCTTCCCCCGGAGTCGACAATGACCGAGCCCTACCTGCGTCACCACGACAGCCAGGCCCCTGAGGGCCGGCGTGCACGAGTCTTCCTGGCCGCGCCGCTGATGCGGTTGACCGGGCCGGCGGACAGTGTGGTGACCCTGGCCAGCCGGACGCGGCTGACGACGCTTCGCACCACGCTCCTGCGCAGCGGCGCCGCCGTGTACAGCGCGCACCACAGCGACGCCTGGACCATCGCCGGCCGGGCCCCCGAGCCGCGCGTCCCCTCCGACTTCCGCGCGCTGCAGTCCGCCGACCTGGTCTTCGCGTACGTCGGCGCGCCGCTCTCCGCCGGGGTCAGCCTGGAGCTCGGCTGGGCCTCGGCCCTGCGGAAGCCGATCGTCCTGCTGGTGGACGAGGCGATCACGCACAACCCGCTGATCGCCACCATCGAGCAGGTCGCCCCCGTGCTGCCGCTCGTCTTCGACGACACCTGGTCGCAGGAGGCCCTCCACCACACCGTGGAGACCGCCCTCGACTGGGCGGGCATGGCGCTCTCGCTGCGCGAGGGCTTCTGGACCGCCCCCGGCGAGCAGTTCACCGTTCCCCGTCAGCAGCCCCCGGCCGTCGGCCGGAGCGGCTACTGGCCGAGCAGCGCCGCCACCGGCTGATCGCGTTTCGCACCACGGCAGTTCACGCATCGGACTCCCCCGTCCGGGCTTCCCGCATCCGCCAGCCCAGCTGGAAGAGCGTCTCCGCGCCGTGACGGCGGCGGAGGCGGGCGATGTGGGCGGCGACACTGCGCTCGCTGAGGTGGAGGCGGGTGGCGATGGTGCGCTGGGTGAGGCCCTGACGGAGCAGGTGCCCGACGCGGGTGGTGGTGGGGTGCGCGGTGGTGGCGGTCACGGGGTGGTCGACCGGGGCGGCCCGGGACCAGTCGCGTTCGAAGAGGGCCACCAGGAACGCGACCGTCGCGGGATTGTGGACGAAGGCCGCCCTGGTCTCGTCGTCGGCGGCGGGGACGACCGCCACCGAGCGGTCGAAGACCAGCATCCGCTGGTACGGCTCGTCCAGCACCCGGACCTCGGCGCCGTGTCCGGCCATGGACCGCACGTGCTCCACCACCACCCGGTCGGCGACGGCCAGCGGCTGGTAGAGGGTGCGCATCGCGCAGCCGCGCTTGAGCAGCGCGACGTCCTGGGGCATCGCCATCCGCAGGGCGGCGGCCGGCCGGGGCCCGGGCTGGGCGGCGAGCAGTTCCTCCGTGCAGTCGGAGAGGAGCTCGGAGATGCGCTGCCGGATCCCGGCGGTGCCCTCGATGTGGACGGCCTCCAGCGGGACCGCCGGGCGGGGCACGGCGTCGTACGCGCGGATCAGGTCGTCCAGGGCGGCCGGGAGGCGTTCGGCGCGAACGAGCAACCGGGTTGCCTCGGTGCGGAGTTCGGCGCCCAGGCGGTCGCTGACCGAGCGCGGGTCGACGGCCGTGTACCCGGCGGCCGGGTACCCGGCGCAGGCCCGGTAGTCGGCGGCGGCCGGGACGAGCAGGCCCTGGTCCAGCAGGCCGGCCAGGGCGGGGCCGTCGGCCGGGGTGAGGGCGGCCGCGGACAGGTGGCCGCCGGCCGCGACGGCGGCCAGGTAGAGGGCCTGTTCGGCGGCGGTGGGCCCGGCGGACGCGGCGACGGCGGTTTCACCGTTCATCGGGGCCGCCCCTCATCAGCCAGCCGAGCTGGAACAGCGTCTGCGCGCCGTACCGGTCGCGCAGGCGGGAGATGTGGGCGGCGACGGTGCGTTCGCTGAGCCCCAGCCGGGTGGCGACCGCGCGCTGGGTGAGGCCGCGGGCGAGGAGCCGGCCGACCCGGTCGGGGGTGTCGCGGGTGGGGCCGTTGGCGTGGGCGGCGGTCCAGTCGGGGGCGTCGGCGCGGGCCCAGTCGCGTTCGAAGGAGTTGACCAGGAAGGCGATCGCGGCCGGGTCGGTGATGAACGCGGCGGTGCTGTGGTCCTCGTTGGTGGAGAGCACCGCGACCGAGCGGTCGAAGACGAACATCCGCTGGAACGGCTCGTCCAGGATGCGGATCAGCGACCCGTGCCGGGTGACCTCGTCGGCGTAGGCGAGGGCTGCGGGGGCGGAGACGGCCACCGGCTGGTAGACGGTCCGCAGCGAGCAACCGCGTTGCAGGAGCTGGAGGTCCTGCATGAGGGCGATCTTCAGGGCCTCGGCGGGGCGGTGGCCGGGCTGGGCGGTGAGGACCTCGGTGCGGCAGTCGGAGACCAGCTGCGAGATGCGGTGGCGGATGTGGACGTGGCCCTCGATGTAGACGGCGCCGCCGGAGCGCTCGGGCGGCCGGGGCATGGCGTCGTAGGCGCGGGTGAGGGAGTCGAGTGCGCCGGGGAGGTTCTCGGCGCGGACGAGCAGCCGGGTGGCCTCGCTGAGCAGTTCGGCGCCGAGCCGGTCGCTGACCGAGCGCGGGCTGACGGCGGTGTAGCAGGCGTCCATGGGGTTGGGCATCAGCAGGCCGATGTCGACGAGCCGGCCCAGTGCGCCGCGGTCGCCCTCGACGACGTCGGCGGACGGGATGCGGCCGCCCGCGTCGAGGATGGCCAGGTAGAGCCGGCGGGCCTCGTCGTCGGGCTCACCGGACGACCCGGCAATGCCCGGAGCGGCCGTCGGGTCCGCCGTCACCTCGAACACTCCCTGCCGGATGGATCTCGGATACGCCTGTACTTCGCGGTCTGTGCTTCTGGGTCCGCACGCGGGGGCGCGTGCCCCGCAGCCGGTGCTTCGGGTACGCAGGTGCCGCGGCCGCCAGGTGTCCCGCCCGCTTGCCGGTCATGATCCCAGCACCGCGCGCAGCACGCGATCACGGTACTGCGAGCCGGCGGACCCCCGGGTCCCGGGTGCCGTCGCACGCCGGGAGGCCGGGGGCCGCCGGTGCCACGCCAATGTCTAGGCGCTTCCGGCGAGGCGGAGCAGCAACGCCTCGCCGACTCCGGTCCCGGGTGCCATCACCACACATGGCGTCCGGCCGGCGCTCTTCCCCCCGATATGCAGGTACGGACGTGCCGTGAGCATCCAGTTCTGAAGAGCAAGTCACCACCATCGGGCTGCGGTTGCCCGGACGACCTGGCGTGGCTCCACCCTCACAGCGTGACGGCCGGTGAACAAGTGCCGCCCGAGTGCATGTTCTCGCAATTGCAGGAACCTGCATCCGGCGCTCGGAGCGGGTTCCCGCGCGATGCGCCGCCCGTGTGCAAAACCGCTGGTCACGGGGGTCGGCGTGTGGAGTCCGACCGTCCGGTCATTCGGTACGGAAGGGCGGGCCCGGTGACCGGCCCGCCCGTGGTCCGACCGTGCGCCGCCCGCCCGGCGCGCCGGAGGCCGTCCGCCCCCGCGGCGGCCGACGCCCGGTCAGCGCGCCAGCAGCCGCCCGCCGGCCAGCCCGGCCGCGGTGCCGGCGGCGGCCACGGCCCAGGCGGCGACCAGCAGGACGAAGAGCCCGGCGGCCAGCCCGGTGAACCCGGCGAAGCCGGTGTGCCGGGCGAGTGCGGCCGCGCCGGTGACACAGGTGCCGATCGGGAAGGTGTACGCCCACCAGGTCATCGCGAAGGCCATCCCGGCCCGGCGGGCGCGCAGGTTGGCGGCGGTGGCGACGGCGAGCCAGAGCATCGCGACGCCGAGCACGGCCACGCCGTACAGCTCGGCGAAGGCGAGGGCGGCGGGGGCGAGTTGGGGGGTGACCGGGCGGGCGGCGTCGGCGAGCTGGTGGACCGCGGTGGTGGACTGGCCGAGCGGGCCGAGCACCAGGAAGAGCGACGGCGTGAGCGCCAGGGCCGGGATCTTGCTGTGCACCAGTCCGGTGAGCACCACTGGCAGCATGGCGAGGGTGGCCAGCAACCCGACCCCGAACAGGGCCCAGCAGCCGTACAGCATGGCCTGCTGCGGGGTGCCGGCCGGCAGGTGCGGGACGAGTGCGGGGCCGGTGGAGGCGGCGACCAGCGGGGCGACGACCGGCAGCAGCCAGGTCGGGTTGGCCTCCAGCGGGGAGACGGCGTGCCGGGTGATCATCAGGTACGGGATGCCGGCCGCGACCGCCAGCGCGTACAGGGTGCCGGCGCTCCAGAGCACCGCGTCCAGGGCGACGGCGGGGCCGGTGCCGATCACCCGCGAGCCGAGCACCAGGGTGCCGAAGCCGACCGAGAGCAGGGCCATCGGCGGACAGCCGTAGAAGACGGCGGTGGCCGGGGTGTCCAGCAGGTGGCCGCGGGCGGCGGCCCGGTGCCGGGTGAGGTGGAGCACCCGGGCGGTCCCGAGCACCACCAGCGCGGCCAGCCCGAGGCCCCACATCAGCTCGCCGAACCCGGTCAGCCCGGGGAGCGCGACGGGCAGTGCGGCGGCGCCGTTGCCGACGATCGCGGTGCCCATGACCGCCGCGTACCAGTTCGGGCTCAGCTGGGCGAGGTCGGGACGGACGTGCAGGAACGGTCGGGGGCTGTCGATCACGGTGGCCATGGAATCCACCGTGCCGTCGGCGGCCGGGCTCCGGTAGCGGCCGGAGCTCTATGAGGGCATAGCCTGAACCTATGACCCTCTCCCCCCGCGTCCCCGAACTCGGCGCCCTCGAGTTGCTGCTCGCGGTGGCCCGGCTGGGCAGTGTCGGCCGGGCCGCGGCCGAGCTGGGGGTGAGCCAGCCGACCGCCAGCGCCCGGATCAAGGGCATGGAGCAGCAGATCGGCGTCCCCCTGCTGGACCGCTCGCCCCGGGGCAGCCGGCCGACCGAGGCGGGCCGGCTGGTGGTCGAGTGGGCCCGCCAGGTGGTGGAGGCGGCGCAGGCGCTGGACGCCGGGATCGACGCGCTGCGCGAGCGGCGGGACGCCCGGCTGGTGGTGGTGGCCAGTCTGACCGTCGCCGAGTACCTGATGCCGGGCTGGCTGCTGGCGCTGCACGAGGCCAGTCCGGGGACGGCGGTGACGCTGCGCACGGCCAACTCGGCGGACGTCGCCGGGCACGTGCTGGCCGGGGACGCGGACCTCGGCTTCGTCGAGGGCCCGTCCACCCCGCAGGGGCTGGCCGGCGCGGTGGTGGCCGCCGACCGGCTGGTGGTCGTGGTCGCGCCCGGCCACCCCTGGGCGCGCCGCCGGGAGCCGCTGACCGGGGCCGAGCTGGCGGCGACGCCGCTGGTGCTGCGCGAGCCCGGCTCGGGCACCCGGGAGGTGCTGGAGATGGCGCTGGCGCCGTACGGGGGTGCGGCGCGGCCACGGCTGCAGCTGGCCTCGTCGACGGCGCTGAAGGCGGCGGCGATGACCGGTGCCGGGCCGGTCTGCCTGAGCGAGCTGGCGGTGGTGGAGGAGCTGGCGACCCGGCGGCTGGTGGCGGTGCCGCTGGCGGAGGGGCTGGACCTGCGGCGCCCGCTGCGCGCGGTCTGGCCGGCCGGGCGGCGGCCGAGCGGCCCGGCCCGGGAACTGCTGACGCTGACCCGGCGCTCGCCGGGCCGCGGACCCCACAACCGTTCATCCGGAAGTCGAACCGCGGAAAGTTGAGTGGAATAGACTCAACTTAGTGCATGCTGTAGTCAGCAGGGTTCGGGCACCGGCCAGGGCCCACGCACCAGCAGGGATCCGCGCACCGCACGCGGGATCCACGTACGAGCAAGGAGGACACCCCAGCAGTGGACGCCAGCAAGTTCACCACCAAGACGCAGGACGCCCTGTCCGCCGCAATCCGGCAGGCGGGCGCCGCGGGCAACCCGGACGTCAAGCCGGTGCACATCCTGATCGCCCTGCTGGAGCAGCCCGAGGGCATCGCCAGGCCGCTGCTGGAGGCGGTCGGCGCGGACGCCGGCCGGGTCGACGACGGCGCGCGCCGGCTGCTGGCCGCGCTGCCCAGCGCGATGGGCTCCACCGTCGCCGCCCCGCAGCTGGCCCGCGACACCCTGGCCGTGCTCACCGAGGCCGGCAAGCGCGCCGACGACCTGGACGACCAGTACGTCTCCACCGAGCACCTGATGGTCGGCCTGGCCGCCGAGGGCGGGGCCGTCGCCGACCTGCTGGTGCAGCAGGGCGCCACCCCGAAGGCGCTGCTCGCCGCCTTCAAGGACGTGCGCGGCAGCGGCCGGGTCACCTCGCCGGACCCGGAGGGCACCTACAAGGCCCTGGAGAAGTACGGAACCGACCTCACCCAGGCCGCCCGGGACGGCAAGCTCGACCCGGTGATCGGGCGGGACCAGGAGATCCGCCGGGTCGTCCAGGTGCTCTCCCGCCGCACCAAGAACAACCCGGTGCTGATCGGCGAGCCGGGCGTCGGCAAGACGGCCGTGGTCGAGGGCCTGGCCCAGCGGATCGTCGCCGGGGACGTCCCGGAGTCGCTGCGCGGCAAGCGCCTGGTCTCGCTGGACCTCAGCGCGATGGTCGCCGGCGCCAAGTACCGGGGCGAGTTCGAGGAGCGGCTGAAGGCCGTCCTGAACGACATCAAGCAGAGCGACGGCCAGGTCGTCACCTTCATCGACGAGCTGCACACCATGGTCGGCGCGGGCGCCGGCGGCGACTCCGCGATGGACGCCGGCAACATGCTCAAGCCGATGCTGGCCCGCGGCGAGCTGCGGATGGTCGGCGCCACCACGCTGGACGAGTACCGCGAGCGGATCGAGAAGGACCCCGCCCTGGAGCGCCGCTTCCAGCAGGTGCTGGTCGGCGAGCCCAGCGTGGAGGACTCGATCGCCATCCTGCGCGGCCTCAAGGGCCGGTACGAGGCGCACCACAAGGTGCAGATCTCCGACGCCGCCCTGGTCGCCGCCGCCACCCTCTCCAACCGCTACATCACCTCCCGCTTCCTGCCCGACAAGGCGATCGACCTGGTCGACGAGGCGGCCTCCCGGCTCCGGATGGAGATCGACTCCTCCCCGGTCGAGATCGACGAACTCCAGCGCTCCGTCGACCGGTTGCGAATGGAGGAGCTGGCCCTGGAGAAGGAGTCGGACCCCGCCTCGGTCGACCGGCTCGACCGGCTGCGGCGCGATCTCGCCGACAAGAACGAGCAGTTGAGCGTGCTCACCGCGCGCTGGGAGCAGGAGAAGAAGAGCCTCAACCGGGTCGGCGAGCTCAAGGAACGCCTCGACGACCTGCACGGCGCCCTCGAACGCGCCCAGCGGGACGGTGACTTCGAGCGCGCCTCCAAGCTGATGTACGCCGAGATCCCGGCCGCCGAGCACGAGCTGGCCGAGGCGCAGGAGCGCGCGGCCACGGCGAACACCGACGCCGGCTCCGCCTCCCCCGCCATGGTCAAGGAGGAGGTCGGCCCGGACGACGTCGCCGACGTGGTCGCGTCCTGGACGGGCATCCCGGCCGGCCGGCTGCTGGAGGGCGAGAGCGCCAAGCTCCTGCGCATGGAGGACGAGTTGGGCCGCCGCCTGATCGGCCAGACCGAGGCCGTCCAGGTCGTGTCGGACGCGGTGCGCCGCACCCGTTCCGGCATCGCCGACCCGGACCGGCCGACCGGCTCCTTCCTCTTCCTCGGCCCCACCGGCGTCGGCAAGACCGAACTCGCCAAGGCCCTGGCCGACTTCCTCTTCGACGACGAGCGGGCGATGGTCCGCATCGACATGAGCGAGTACGGCGAGAAGCACTCCGTCTCCCGCCTGGTCGGCGCCCCGCCCGGGTACGTCGGCTACGAGGAGGGCGGCCAGCTCACCGAGGCGGTCCGCCGCCGCCCGTACAGCGTGGTGCTGCTGGACGAGGTGGAGAAGGCCCACCCCGAGGTCTTCGACGTGCTGCTCCAGGTGCTGGACGACGGCCGGCTCACCGACGGCCAGGGCCGGACGGTGGACTTCCGCAACGCGATCCTGATCCTCACCTCCAACCTGGGCAGTCAGTTCCTGGTGGACCAGAGCACCCCGGAGGAGCGGAAGAAGGCCCTGGTACTGGACACCGTCCGGGCCGCGTTCAAGCCGGAGTTCCTCAACCGCCTGGACGACATCGTGGTCTTCGACCCGCTGGGCACCGCCGAGCTCAGCCGGATCGTCGACCTCCAGGTGGCGAAGCTCGGCGAGCGGCTGCGCGAGCGGCGGCTCACCCTCCAGGTCGGCGAGGCCGCCCGGGACTGGCTCGCGCTCACCGGCTACGACCCGGCGTACGGCGCCCGTCCGCTGCGCCGCCTGGTGCAGTCCGCGATCGGCGACCAGCTCGCCCGGGCGATCCTCTCCGGCCAGGTGCACGACGGCGACACCGTCCTGGTCGAACGGGACGAGGAGGCCGACCGCCTCACCGTCCGTGCCCGCGGGCCGCTGGAGAAGTAGCGCGCCCGTGCCCCGGCGCGGGGGGGGGGGGCCCCGCGGGCGGGGGGGGGGCCCCCCCCCCCGGGCCGGGGGGCGGCTAAAAAAAAAAAAACCCCACCACCCAGGGAGGTAAGATTGGGG
>NZ_JBHJUK010000034.1:0-9877 GCF_042266225.1 Kitasatospora sp. NPDC056181 | reverse complement strand
GGGGGGGTGTTTTTTTTTTTTTTAATGACCGGGCGCTCGGGCCCGCGCGGGGCCGGGGGGGGGGGGGGCCCCCCCCGGGGGGGGGGGGCCCCCCACCGCCGTGTTCACCCTCGGTGTCCGCCGCCCCCGGCAGGCCCTCCGGCAAGATCCTTCCCGTCCCGCCACCCCTGTGAGGCCGGGCCCGGATGAGGCAGGATGGGAGGTGGAAAGGGCGGCCTCATTGCCGGCCACCACGTGCACTGAGGAATGAGGACCCCCATGAGCATCGACCCGTCGTCCATCCCGTCGTTCGGCATGCCGCAGGGCGGGCAGCCGGGTGGCGGCCAGGGCGGCCGACCGGCCGGCCCGCCGCCGATCATCGTCCCGGACCAGGCCCTGGTGACCCAGCTGCTGGACCAGATGCAGCTCAAGCACGTCGTGGACGAGGAGGGCGACCTCACCGCCCCCTGGGAGGGCTTCCGCGTCTACTACATGTTCCGCGGCGAGCAGAAGGAGCTCTTCGCGGTCCGCGCGTTCTACGACCGCGCCTACCCGCTGGAGAAGAAGGCCGAGATGCTCGACCTCATCGACGAGTGGAACCGTGAGACCCTCTGGCCCAAGGTCTACACCCACACCCACGAGGACGGCGTGGTCCGCCTGATCGGCGAGGCCCAGATGATCGTCGGCACCGGCGTGAACCTGGACTACTTCGTCACCACCACCGCCAACTGGACCCAGGCCGCCGTCGGCTTCGAGCAGTGGATCGTCGAGCGCCTCGGCCTTCAGAAGGAGATCGAGGGCGAGGAGGGCGACGGCGAGGCCCCCGAGGGCACCGACGAGGCCTGACCCCCCGAGCGTCAGCACACGGCACGGCCCGCCACCGGTACACCCCGGCGGCGGGCCGTCCTTGTCCCCGGCCGCCGCACGCGCCGGCGCCCGGTCCACCGATCGCAGTAAGGAGCAACTGATTACTATCCGACGGTAATCATTTCTGGGCAGGGGGAACGCCGCCTACGGGCGGCGCCCAATTACGGGGGAAACACATGTCGGATCCTGATGTGGCCTTGGAGCTCAAGGTCAATCCGGCCGAGCTGGACGGCTGCGGACAGAGCGCCCAGCACACAGGCGGTCTCATACCGGGCGAGACGTCGAAGATCACCGAGCCGTGCAACCAGGCCGCCACCGGTCTGCGGGGCTTTCTCACCGCCGCCGCCATCACGAACTGCGGCACGAACTGGAAGACGCTGCTGGACAAGCTCGGCGGCGACATGGGCGACGTCGGCACCAAGCTCGCCGCAACGGCCGCCTACTACCGCCAGGTCGAGAAGGACGTCCACACGAGCATGAGGAACCCGGCCGCCCCGGTCCCGGCCGAGCCGGACCCCTTCGGCACGACCGTCGTCCCGGGCCCCGTGAAGCCCTCCAGCGCGAAGGCGGCCGAGTAACCGATGGACATCAAGACCCTTTACGACGCCGACGTCATCGGCATCATCACCGCGAAGAACGCCTTCGACACCCTCGCCACCGCCTTCGGCCAGCACAAGGACAACTGGCAGACCGAGGTCATCGACCGGCTGAACCGCTCCCAGTGGACGGGCACCGCCGCCGGCCACGCCCAGGCCCGGATCCAGCTCCTGGAGAACGAGCTCCAAGCCGCCCAGCAGGAGATCGGCCTCGTCAGCAGGGCCCTGCAGGACGCCTACGACGGCTTCGCCGCCGCCCAGTCACACCTGATCAGCGCCCTCGACGACGCCAAGACCCACAAGCTGACCGTGGCCGCCGACGGCGGGATCACCTGGGACAACGACCCGAACTCCGCGAACTTCGCCGGCACCGACGCCGAAAACCAGGCCAAGCAGATCCAGGCCCGGATCACCGCCGCGCTCAACGAGGCCGACCACGCGGACCAGACCATCAACACCCGGCTCGCCCACCTCGCCACCAACGCGAGCAGCGGCACCGGCCTCGACTCCGCCACCGTGAAAGCCGACACGGACGCCGCGAACGCGCTCCAGCAGATCCCCGCCGCCGGCACCGACCCGAACAGCGTCAAGGCCTGGTGGAACGGCCTGACCGATGCTCAGCAGCAGCGGATCATCCTCAACCACCCGGACCAGGTCGGCAACCTCGACGGCATCCCCGCCGCCGCCCGCAACCAGGCCAACCGGACCAACCTGAAGAACCTGATCCAGGACCGCCAGCGCCAGATCGCCGACCTCGGCCCCGCGCCGGCCGCCACCGTGGGTACCGGCAGGTTCATCCGCCCGAACCCCGCCTACACGCAGTGGAAGGCCAAGCGCGACGCCCTGCAGGAGAAGCTCGACGGCTTCCAGTCCATCCAGGAGCGGCTCGACGGCAAGAAGGACGGTGGTGCGGGCGGGCCGAACTCCGACCCGCCGCTGCTGTTGCTGGGGATCGGTGATCAGGGGCAGGGCCGTGCGATCGTGTCCTGGGGTGACCCGGACAAGGCGCGCAACGTCTCGTCCCTGGTGCCCGGGCTGAACAGCACCATGGCGGGCGTCGGAGGCGGCGACGCCATGACGGCGAAGCGCATCTACGATGCCGCGGTGAACAGCACGGGGCCCAACGAGACGCCGAGTGTCGCCTCCGTGTTCTGGTTGGGGTACGACGCCCCGCAGTTGGACGGTCCATCGGTGCTCAGCGAGGACCGGGCGGTCGCGGGCGGGGCTGACTACAACAAGTTCCTCGCCGGGCTCCGAGCCACCCATGAGGGGGCGCCGGCGCACGTGACCGCTCAGGGGCACAGTTACGGATCCTTGCTGGTCGGGCAGGCGACGCAGCACCCGGGTGGCCTGGCCGCTGACGACATTGTCCTGGTCGGCAGCCCCGGTACCGGGGTGGACAAGGCGTCACAACTCGGGGTCGGCGCCGATCACGTGTACGTCGGCGCCGCCGAGAACGACCCCGTGGCCAATGCGCCGAGTCCCGGGATGGTCGGCGGTTGGGGCGCGTTCATCTACGAGGAGATGAATCACACGGGCAAGCAGTCGTGGTTCGGCGCGGACCCCGCCAGCGGGGACTTCGGCGGGCAGCGCTTCTCGGTGGCGGACGGGACCATCACCGACTCGCACGACAACTACTTCGGGAAGCACGGCGCGGGCGGCGACTCGCTCCCCAACATCGGGAAGATCGTGAGCGGCCACGGGAACACGATCACCCGGCAGGACCCGCGGTGAGGGCCCCGACATGGCGCGTGACCGTGCCGGGGGTCGTGCTGGCGCTCCTCGTCGGCTGGCTCGCCTGGCCGGAGCAGAAGGAACCCACCGTGCCGGTCGAGCAGGCGCAGCACCGGGTCGAGGGCGAACTCGCCGATGTCGCTGGGGCCTTCCACCCGGGGCTCCAGTGGGCTGAGACGAAGTTCGAGAGCAACCCCGACCTGACCGGGTTCTGCGGAACGTCCGGGTGCAGGAAGACGGGTCGCACGGAGATGATCGCCAAACAGGCGGCCCGGGTCCGGATCGCCTCCAGGCGGGGTCAGGAGCCGCTCGACCTCGTCCAGGCGCTCTGGAAGGGAAAGGGCTACCCGGTCGAGCGCTCCGAGGGCGCGGTGGAAGTGAGGGGCTCGGGGTTCACCCTCTGGTTCGCCGTGCGTGTGAACGGTTGCGCGGAGGTCCGAGCCACCCTGACCGATGTCACCGACACCACCGATTCCAACGGCAACGGCGGGTTCCTCCATGGACCGCTGAACTACGCCGACCAGTGCGCGACGGTCGACGACCCGTACTGGTCGAGCTGAGGCACGAGTCGGGCCGGGGCGGCGGGCGCGCATGCTTGTCCGCCGCCCACCGGCCGTCAGAAGATGTCCCCCACGACGAGCTGTGAGGAGCCTTTCGCATGGGAACCAGGCCGCTGCTGAACCGCAGGCTGGACGGGCTGGGCACGACGATCTTCGCCGAGATGTCGGCCCTCGCGACCGCCACCGGCTCGATCAACCTCGGCCAGGGCTTCCCGGACACCGACGGGCCCGAGGAGGTCCGCGAGGCCGCCGTCCGGGCGCTGCGCGACGGCCGAGGCAACCAGTACCCGCCGGGCCCCGGCATCCCGGAGCTGCGGCAGGCCGTCGCCGGGCACCAGCAGCGCTTCTACGGCCTGACGTACGACCCCGACACCGAGGTGCTGGTCACCGCCGGCGCCACCGAGGCCATCGCCGCCGCCCTGCTCGCCCTGCTGGAGCCGGGCGACGAGGTCATCGCCTTCGAGCCCTTCTACGACTCGTACTCCGCGTGCATCGCCATGGCCGGCGCCACCCGCGTCCCGCTCACCCTGCGCGCGCCGGGCTTCCGGCCCGACCTGGACGAGCTGCGGGCGCTGATCACCCCGCGCACCCGCCTGCTGCTGATCAACACCCCGCACAACCCCACCGGACTGGTCCTCACCCCCGAAGAGCTCGCCGCGATCGCCGGGCTCGCCGTCGAACACGACCTGCTGGTCGTCACCGACGAGGTCTACGAGCACCTGGTGTTCAGCGGCGGCCACCACCCGATCGCCGCCCTGCCCGGCATGCGCGAGCGGACCGTCTCCATCTCCTCCGCCGGCAAGACCTTCTCCTTCACGGGGTGGAAGGTCGGCTGGGTGACCGCGAGCGCCCCCCTGGTCGCCGCCGTCCGCACCGCCAAGCAGTACCTGACCTACGTCAGCGCCGGGCCGTTCCAGTACGCCGTCGCCGAGGCCCTGCGCCTCCCCGACGGCTACTTCGACGGCTTCCGGGCCGACCTGCTCCGCAAGCGGGACCTGCTCGGCGACGGGCTGGCGGCCGCCGGCTTCGCCGTGTTCCAGCCGCAGGGCACCTACTTCATCACCACCGACATCACACCGCTGGGCGAGAAGGACGGCGTCGAGTTCTGCCGCTCCCTCCCCGGGCGCTGCGGCGTCGTCGCCATCCCCAACGCCGTCTTCTACGACGACGCCGAGGCCGGACGGAGCCTCGTCCGGTTCACCTTCTGCAAGCGCGACGACGTCCTCGCCGAGGCCGTCACGCGGCTCCGGCAGCTCTGACCGGTCCGACCGGGTCGCCGCCCCCGCCGGAGGAGGCGGTGACCCGGCCCAGCCGGATCCGCCCACCCGGCGGGATCGGCGGGATGTGCTGACCATTCGTCAACTTGCCCGACGGGCGCGGCTTTTCGCTGCCTGTCGGGCATTCGGCATGCCTGTCGGGCAGGCCCGCGGGGGAGCATGGACCACCGTGCGCCGGGAGCGTGGGAGGGTGGGGCGCGCGGGGCTCGTGGGCGGCGTGCATGCAGAGCGCACGGCGCGTGGGCCGGTGCGAGGGGCGCGCGCTGTGCAGAGTCGCACACCGGGTCGATCAGAGCGGGGAAGCAGGCGCGCTCGAAACGGTGAATGCTTGACAAAGTTGGGTAAATCACCGGCGGACCCGGCGTATTCATGCTTCTCTGCTGCTGAATCTCCAGCCGGAATCCTTCCTTCCACGGTCGGCCGCGCCCTGGACCGCACAGCCACGAACAGCCTCGCCTTTGCCTGGCCCTACTCGCTGCTGCTCGGCGGGCGCGCACGGAGCTGAAACGCGGAGCCGAGCATGCTCACCACACTGCAGACCTCCTACACGGACACCCGCGCCGGTGACCTGGCCTGGTGCCTGGGCGGCGAAACCCTGCCCGCTCTCGCGGTCCGCAACCTGAGACTGGACGGTGCCGGGCGTCCCGGTCCGCCCGGCACCCTGCAGCTGCGGCTGCTCGGCGCATCGCACCAGGTGGTGATCGCCGCCGGACCGGGCGAGTGCCTGGAGACCGTCGCCTGCCTGCCCGGCCGCCGGACCCCGCTGCCGGCCCGGGTGGCCAAGCAGGTGGACGGCTGGGAGTACGAGTTCGCGGCCCGGATCGAGGCGCTGCCGCCGCACGACTTCGCCGCCCGCGCCCAGGAGTTGCTGGCCCTGGTCGAGGGGCACCCGCGCGGCCTGGCCGGGGTCTTCCCGGGCGACCCGAGCGCCTTCACCGCGCTGGTCGCCCAGGGCGGCGCGGACCGGCTGCTCTGGCGCACCTGGCACGCCTATCCGCAGGAGGGGCAGCTGGTCTGCACCCGCTCCTCGCTCGTGGTGTCCCGGTGAGCACGGCAACCGCGCCAGAGGCGCTCATACGGCGACAGATCGGCCCCCATTCGTACGCAGGAACGATCCGTCAACCCGACGTATCGCACTGTCCGTCGAATGGACGCAGCCACCCGTACCGAACGTCGCCTAGCGTTTGTTCGTGATCAACCATCCGGCCGGTCCCCCCGCACAGCCGGGACTCGACCTCGACGACGGCAGCCCACTCCGGCTCGGGCGGAGCCTGACCCCCCTGCCCGCCCGCCGTCGGTGCCGGCTGCGTGCCCGCCCCCGGCTCGCCCGGCTCACCGTCCTGCTGGCCTCGTTCGTCTGCGCGGCCTGCGGACTCGTCTACGAGCTGGAACTCGTGGCACTCGGCAGCTACCTGCTCGGGGACTCCGTCACCCAGACGTCCGTCGTGCTCTCCGTCATGGTCTTCGCGATGGGCCTGGGCTCCCTGCTCGCCAAGCGCCTCACCCGCCGCCCGGCCACCGCCTTCGCCCTGGTCGAGTGCGCGCTCGCGCTCACCGGCGGGCTCTCCGTCCTCGCGCTGTACTCCTGCTGGGCCTGGATCGGCCGCTACCAGGCCGCGATGGTCGGGCTGACCTGCCTGATCGGCGTCCTGATCGGCGCCGAGATCCCCCTGCTGATGACGCTCATCCAGCGCATCCGGCGCGAGGACGCCGGGCAGGCCGCGGCCGACCTCTTCGCCGCCGACTACGTGGGCGCGCTGATCGGCGGGCTGGCCTTCCCGTTCCTGATCCTGCCCACGTTCGGGCCCGGCACCGGCGCCCTGGTCACCGGCGCGGTCAACGCGGTCGCCGGGGCCGCCGTGGTGCTCTGGCTGTTCCGCGAGGAGCCGGCCCCGCGGATCCGGATGCTGCTCTGGTGCTGCTGCGGGCTCGTCCTGGCCGCCCTCGCCGCGGCCGCCGCCTGGTCCGGCGCGATCGAACGGGCCGCCCGGAGCGCCCTGTACGGCCCGCAGGTCCGCTTCGCCACCCACGGCCGGCACCAGGAGATCGTGCTCACCGGCCCGGCCGAGGGCCCGCTGCGGCTCTACCTGGACGGGCGGCTCGCGGTCTGCGGCCCCGACGAGTACCGGGGCAGCGAGGCGCTGGTCCACCCGGCGATGGCGGCCGGGCCGGACGCCCGGGTGCTGCTGCTCGGGGGCGGCGACGGGCTCGCCCTGCGCGAGGTGCTGCGGCACGGCGGGGTCCGCTCGGTCCTGGTCGTCGACGCCGACCCGGCGCTCACCCGGCTGGCCCGGACCGACCCGGGCCTGGCCGCGCTCTCCGGCCACTCGCTGGACGACCCCCGGGTCAGGACCGCCGACGCCGACCCGCTGGAGTGGCTGCGCAGCGTCCGCACGGGCGACCGCACCTTCGACGTCGTCCTCGCCGACCTGCCCGCCCCCGACGAGGCCGGCACGGTCAAGTTCCACTCGCAGGAGTTCTACGGCCTCACCACTCGGCTGCTCTCCCCCGGCGGGCGGATCGCCGTCCGGGCCGGCGACGAGCGGGCCGGCGACGAGCGGAGCGGCCTCTGGCAGGTCGAGTCCGGGCTGCGGGCGGCCGGCCTGCGGACCGTCCCGTACGCCGTCCAGGGCGGCGCCACCACGAGCTGCCGACCCGGGCCGGAGCGCAGCGGCGACGGTGGCGGCGACGGTGGCGGCGACGGTGGCGGCGACGGTGGCGGCGACGGCGGCGGCCAGACCTTCCTGCTCGCGGCCGCCGCCCAGCCCCCGCTCGGCCTCGCCCCGGACGCCCCGCCGCCCCGCGCACTCACCCCCGACGCCCTCCGCGCCGCCGCCTCCCGCCTCACCGCCCTCCGCCCGGCCCGCCCCCCGGCCGCCCTCACCCTGCTGGGGCCGCGGTGAGACGCCGGACGGGTGGGCGACGGGCCTTGGCGGCGGGGCCCCGGGCACGGTCCGGCGGGCCGACGGGCGCCGGGCGGAAAAGTCGGCGCGACAGGTGGGGGCCGCAGCGGGGACCATCGGGGGTCCGATCGGTAGGCTCCGTGGCATGGAGCATGAGGTTGTCGTCCCGATGCCGGCCGAGCTGGTCCGGCAGGCCCTGCTGGATCCGGCTCTGCTGGCCCGTTGCGTGCCGGGGCTCAGCACCGAGCCCGCCGCCGTCGGCAGCGGCCCCGCCGACGAGATCGGCGGACGGCTGAAGCTGCGGGTCGGCGCCTCCACCATCACCTACCGCGGCGTGCTGTCGCTGATCGAGGGCCGCGAGGGCGTGCTCACCGTGTTCGCCGAGGGCCAGGAGGCACGCGGCAGCGGCGAGGCGACCGCCACCCTCCGGGTCAGCGTCGCCGAGGGCGCCGAGGACGGCAGCGCACTGGTCCGGTTCACCGGCGACCTGAGCGCCACCGGGCGGCTGACCGAGTTCGACGAGGAGACCCTCGCCGCGACCGGCCGCCGTCTGCTGGACCGCTTCGCCGCCGCCCTCGCCTCCCCCGACGCGGAGGCGGACGTGGACATGGACGTGGACACGGATGCAGAGGCTGACGTGGACGCGGAGGCGGAGGCCGACACCGAGGCGGACGCGAAGGCCGCCCAGGAGGCCGAGGCCGAGGAGACCGCGGCGAGCGAGGAGACGGCCCAGGACACCGAGGACTCCGTCACCTCCGACGACGCCGAAGAGGCCCAGGCCGCCGAGGACACCGAGGACACCGAGGGCACGGAGGGCGCCGAGGAGGCCGAGGAGCCCACCGCCACCGTGTTCTTCCTGGACGACCACCAGAGCGAGCCCGGCGAGGACCTCGACGACGACCTCTCCGACCTGATCGCCTTCTCCGACGCCGACGCCGAGCGCTTCGGCCTGCCCACCGGCGACCCGGCCGGCCGCGAGGACGAGCACGAGGACTCCGAGGGCGCCGAGGATCCCGCCGCCTCGGAGGAGCCGCCCGCCGGACTCCCCGCCGAGCTGCCCTTCGAGTACGAGCAGGAGCCGGTGCTCAGCGGCCCCGTCCGCCGCAGCATCGTCGGCCGCTCCGCCGAGGAGGTGGACCACGCGCCGCCGCGCGGCCGCTACGCCCCCGCCCTGCCGGCCCGCAGCGCGCGGGCCCGGGCGGCGTCCCGCTGGGGCGGCGAGGCCGGGGGAATCGTGGTGCCGGGCCCGGGCGGCCGCAGTGCCGTGCCGTGGATGATCGGCGGCGGTGTCGCGCTGGTCGGCGGCGCCGTGGTGCTGGTCAGGGCGCTGCGCCGACGCTAGCCGGGCTCCCAGGGCCTAGACTGAACGCTCATGAGCAACGACCGCGACGCCCTGCTGGCACAGATCAAGGACAAGGCCGTCGTGCACGGCAAGGTCACCCTTTCCTCCGGCAAGGAGGCCGACTACTACGTCGACCTGCGCCGGATCACGCTGGACGGCCAGGCCGCCCCGCTGGTCGGCCGGGTGATGCTGGACGCGACCTCCCACCTGGAGTACGACGCCGTCGGCGGTCTGACCCTCGGTGCCGACCCGGTGGCCTCCGCCATGCTGCACGCCGCCGCGGCGCGCGGCCGGGAGCTGGACGCCTTCGTGGTCCGCAAGGCGGGCAAGGCGCACGGCCTCCAGCGCCGGATCGAGGGCCCGGAGGTCAAGGGCCGCCGGGTGCTGGCCGTCGAGGACACCTCCACCACCGGTGGCTCGGTGCTGACCGCCGTCGAGGCCCTGCGCGAGGCGGGCGCCGAGGTGGTCGGCGTCGCGGTGATCGTGGAGCGCGGCGGCGCCGCCGCGGTCGAGGCGACGGGCCTGCCGTACGTCACCGCGTACAACCTGGACGACCTGGGCCTCTGACGGCCCGAGTACGACGAAACGGCCCGGGGCCGGGTGCTGTTCCACGTGGAAC
>NZ_JBHJUK010000033.1:0-67680 GCF_042266225.1 Kitasatospora sp. NPDC056181 | reverse complement strand
ACCCTGCCCCACCGGCGGCCGGGGCCGCGACCGGATCAGAACTGCTGCACGAAGTACGGCTCGACGGTCATCCAGCCGTTGCCGCGGGCCCCGTTGAGGCGGCCCGAGCTGCCTCGGGCGAGGGTGTACCAGGACTCCACGTAGTCCGGGTCGTCGGTCCACCACGAGGAGGGCAGCGCCGCCAGGACGGCGTTGACCAGCGGTATGTAGGCACCCTGGTCGGCGATGGTGAGCAGCACGGCCGCGACGGCCTGGGCGAGGGCCAGGTAGTTGGTGTCGCCGTCGTCCTCCATCAGGACGACGTCGGCCAGGTTGTACTTGTAGTTCGACCAGTTCACCAGGATCTGGTTCGGGTAGTAGACCGTGCCGTCGTACTGCAGGTAGGGCATGGCGACCGAGTCGACCCGGACCTTGCCGTCCTGGCCGAACCCGGTGACCAGGCCGAACATCTCGGCGGCGCCCTTGAACCAGGGCTCCTCGTCGTCGGCCACCTCGATGCCGCTGATCTTCGTGGCCCACCAGCCGCCGGCGGCCTGCGCCGCGCCCGGGGCCTGCGCACCCTTGGCGTCCAGACCCGTGGCGTCCAGGCCGCGCGCGGCGAACTCCCGCTGGAGGAGCGCGATTCCGGCGGCCAGGGTCTTGCCGGTGTCGATGTCGACCAGGTAGACGGGCTGCCCGGGGAGCGACCCGGTGTCGAGCGCGCGGGCCCGGCCGGCGGTGTCGTACGCCCGGAGGGTGCGGGCGTGGTCGTCGGCGGCGGCGACGGCCACCAGCGGCGCCGCGCCCGCGTCCAGGGCGGCCCGCATCGACGGGTCGGCCAACTGGACGCGCAGCAGCGGGCCGAGGTCGCCGAGGCCCTTGGCGGCGGCGACGGCGTGGTCGGCCCGCTCGGTGGCGGTCGCGAGCCCGCGGCCGGCCTGGCCCGGCGCGGCGGCGGCCAGCGGGGCGAGTTCGGCGGCGCGGGCGCCGGCGGTGGCGGACCGCAGCCGCTCACGCACGGCGGAGTCGGCGAGGGAGGCGGCCAGGGTGCGGGCGATGCCGTCCTCTATCGCCGCCACCTGGGTGGTGGAGGCACGGGTGGCGGGCGCCGGGGCGGCCGGTGCGGGGG
The DNA here is from genome assembly GCF_042266225.1 of Kitasatospora sp. NPDC056181. Classification (NCBI taxonomy): domain Bacteria; kingdom Bacillati; phylum Actinomycetota; class Actinomycetes; order Kitasatosporales; family Streptomycetaceae; genus Kitasatospora; species Kitasatospora sp. NPDC056181. Next base: position 66,572 of record NZ_JBHJUK010000033.1, on the reverse strand, counting down.
CGGCCACGGCCTGGCCCGCGCCGAGCGCGAGCAGGGGAAGGGCCGCGAGCGCCGCGGTGGCGCGCCGCAGTCGGGGCAGGGACATGAGGGATCTCCAGACTCGTCGGGTGAGGCGTCGGAGCAGTGGAGCGGTGGAGCGGGTGGAGCGGCACCGCGTCGCGATCAAGAGCGTCGGTGCCATGACAAGTGAAGTGGTTCCCTGACGCCGGATCAACCCCCGGGGCGCACTGCGCCGGCCCGGCGCACGCTCAGGACCGGCCCTGCGGCACGGCGTCGGTGGGTACGGCGTCGGCGGGCAGGGCTTCGGCGGGCAGGGCTTCGGCGCGGACGGCGGCAAGAACAGCAGCGGCCCGCGTGGGCGCCGGCCGGTCGGGTCGGCGCCCACGCGGGCCGGTGAGGTGTCGTCAGTGCGCGGCGGACTCCCAGTTGGCGCCGACGCCGACCGAGACGTCCAGCGGAGCGCGCAGCGGGTAGGCCCCGGCCATCTGCTCGCGGACGATCGCCTCGACCTGCTCGCGCTCGCCGGGGGCGAGCTCCAGCACGATTTCGTCGTGCACCTGGAGCAGCATCCGGGAGGTGAGGCCGGCGGCGGTCAGCGCCTCGTCCACCCGCAGCATGGCGATCTTGACGATGTCGGCGGCCGAACCCTGGATCGGGGCGTTGAGGGCCATCCGCTCGGCCATCTCGCGGCGCTGGCGGTTGTCGCTGTTGAGGTCGGGCAGGTAGCGGCGGCGGCCGAGCAGGGTCTCGGTGTAGCCGGTGGCGCGGGCCTCGTCGACGACCCGGCGCAGGTAGTCGCGCACACCGCCGAACCGCTCGAAGTAGGTGTCCATCAGGCCCTGGGCCTCGCCGGGCTTGATGCCGAGCTGCTGGGAGAGCCCGTAGGCGGAGAGGCCGTAGGCGAGGCCGTAGGACATCGCCTTGATCTTTCGGCGCATCTCGGCGTCGACCGCGTCGCCCGGGACCTCGAAGACCTGGGAGGCGACGGTGGTGTGCAGGTCCTCACCGGTGGCGAAGGCCTCGATCAGGGCCTCGTCCTCGGAGAGGTGGGCCATGATGCGCAGCTCGATCTGCGAGTAGTCGGCGGTGAGCAGCGCCTCGTAGCCGTCGCCGACGACGAAGGCCCGGCGGATCATCCGGCCCTCCTCGGTGCGGACGGGGATGTTCTGCAGGTTCGGGTCCTGCGAGGAGAGCCGGCCGGTGGCCGCGACCATCTGGTTGAAGGTGGTGTGGATCCGCCCGGCCGGGGAGACCGTCTTGAGCAGGCCCTCGACGGTGGTGCGCAGCTTGGCCTGGTCGCGGTGGCGGAGCAGGATGACCGGCAGCTCGTTGTCGGTCTGGGTGGCGAGCCAGGTGAGGGCGTCGGCGTCGGTGGTGTAGCCGGTCTTGATCTTCTTGGTCTTGGGCAGTGCCAGCTCGCCGAAGAGGATCTCCTGGAGCTGCTTGGGCGAGCCGAGGTTGAACTCGTGGCCGGCGGCGGCGTGCGCCTCCTCGACCACGCGCTGGATCTCGGCGGCGAACTGGTTCTCCAGGCTGGTGAGCCAGGGGCGGTCGGCGGCGATGCCGGTGCGCTCCATCCGGGCCAGCAGGGCGGCGATCGGCAGCTCCATGTCGCGCAGCAGCCCGGTGGCGCCGACCTCGGCGAGCCGGGTGTCGAAGAGCGCGGCGAGGTCGAGGACGGCGCGGGCCTGGAGCATCAGGGCCTGGGCGGCGGCCGTCGCGTCCTCGTCGGGGGCGTCGAAGGCGAGCTGGCCGCTCTCGGCGGCGGGGGCCGGGGCGAGCGAGCGGGCGAGGTACTCCTCGGCGAGCACCTCCAGGGTGAAGGTGCGGCGGCCGGGCTTCTCCAGGTAGGCGGCGAGGGCGGTGTCGGCGACGACGCCCTCGATCCGCCAGCCGCGCTCGGCGAAGGCGCGCATGACCTGCTTGGCAATGTGCAGGGCCTTGGGGGCGGCCGGGTCGGCGAGCCAGGCCGCGAAGGCGCGCTCGTCCTCCTCGGCGAGCAGCGCCGGGTCGAACCAGGCGGCGGCCTCCCCTTCGGCGAGCGCGACCTCGGTGACCTCGCCGCTGCCGAGCGCCCACCGGTAGACGGCGGCGACGGCGACCGGGGTCTTGCCGTCGGCGGCGTGCTCCCGGAGCCAGGCGGCCAGGGTGCCCGGGTCGGTGAGCAGCTCGCCGTCGACCTCGACGCCGGGGGCGAGCTCGGCGGCGGCCTCGGGCTCGGCGCCGGCCGGGTCGATGCCGAAGACGCGGTCGCGGAAGTTGGCGTTGCGGAACTCCAGCGACTCCATCAGGGTGGCGACGGCCTCGCGGTCGAACGCGGCGCGGCCCAGGTCGCCGACGCCGAGCGGGAGTTCGACGTCGCGGACCAGCTCGGTGAGGATGCGGTTGCGCTTGACCGAGTCGAGGTGCTCGCGCAGCTTCTCGCCGATCTTGCCCTTCACCTCGTCGGCGCGGGTGACGAGCTCGTCGAAGGAGCCGAACTGGTTGACCCACTTGGCGGCGGTCTTCTCGCCGACGCCGGGGATGCCGGGCAGGTTGTCGGACGGGTCGCCGCGCAGCGCCGCGAGGTCGGGGTACTGGCGGGGGGTGACGCCGTACTTCTCGGCGACCTTCTCCGGGGTGTAGCGGGTGAGTTCGGAGACGCCCTTGGTCGGGTAGAGGACGGTGACGTGCTCGGTGACCAGCTGGAGCGAGTCCCGGTCGCCGGTGACGATGTCGACGTCGAAGCCGGCGGCCTCGGCCGCGGTGGCCAGGGTGGCGATGATGTCGTCGGCCTCGAAGCCCTCGACGGTCATCCGCGGGACGTTCATGGCGTCGAGCAGCTCGCCGATCAGCGGGACCTGGCTGCGGAACTCGTCCGGCGTCTTGGCGCGGTTGGCCTTGTAGTCGGGGAACTCGGCGGAGCGGAACGTCTGCCGGGAGAGGTCGAAGGCGACCGCGAGGTGGGTGGGCTGCTCGTCGCGGACGGTGTTGGCGAGCATCGACGCGAAGCCGTACACCGCGTTGGTGGGCTGGCCGGTGGAGGTGTTGAAGTTCTCCACGGGCAGCGCGTAGAACGCCCGGTAGGCCATCGAGTGCCCGTCGAGCAGCATCAGCCGGGGCCGGGCCCCGCCGCCACCCGCCGCGCTCTTGTCCGTACTCTGCGTAGCCACGTCAACGTCCGTTCCTGCCGATTCCACTGCCGGTCACCGATCCTATGGCCCGGCACCGACAAAAGGGGCGCGCCGGAGCCCGGGCCCGCCCCCGCGACGGTGGGCCCGCCACGGCGCGCCTCCCGCCACGCCAGCCCCTCGACGCGACCGCTACCGCCGAGTAGGACGGTCGTACGATCACAGGCAGCACGATGACGTGACCCCAAGCGGCAGGAGCTCCCCCATGACCGAAGCTGCCCCCGACGCGGCCCCCGTCCTGAAGGTCCCGCAGGAGGTGCTGGACCACTTCGCCAAGCTCGGCGTCGACCCGGCGACCTTCTCCGGCGGGCACCTCGGCGAGAAGCTCGGCATCCGGATCGTCGAGGCCTCGGGCGACCGCGTGGTCGGCACCATGCCGGTCGAGGGCAACCAGCAGCCGTACGGGTTGCTGCACGGCGGCGCCTCGGCGGCGCTGGCCGAGACCCTCGGCTCGGTCGGCGCGATGCTGCACGCCGGCCCGGGCCGGTACGCGGTGGGCGTCGACCTCAACGCCACCCACCACCGCTCGGCCACCTCCGGGCTGGTCACCGGGGTGGCGACCGCCGTGTTCAAGGGGCGCACCGCTGCCACCTACGAGATCGCGATCACCGACGACACCGGCAGGCGGGTCACCAGCTGCCGGCTGACGTGCATGCTCCGCGACCTCTGACGGCCCGTCGGCCGGACGGACCCTCCCGGCCGGTCCGGCCGGCCGTCAATTCCCTTGCCCGCCCCCTTGTTTGACCTTCACCTGCCCTGGGCAGGCGTTGGTCTATACAAGGGGGCGGTTGCATGTTGTCAGACTTTCAGAATGTAACAGCGCGTAACAGCTAGGAAATCCGAAGATCCAGCACCTCCCGGACCTCACGACCACCCGGGAGCGTGGCGTCAACCCCTCATATGTCCGATATTCGGACGCAAACGACCGAAACCAACATGGCGGACGGTCGTGTCCGATTATCGGCGAGGCCAGGAGTCACCTGCATTTCTGGGCCTTACATGCCCCCGGCAGCCGGCAGACGCCCCGGAAGCACAGGACCGGTCGAGCCGAAACGACCACATAGTGAGACGGGCGCTCCGTGTGCTCATAACAAGAGAATCACAGCCTCGCCACACCACTGCCCGAGCCGCCCAGGGGCATCTAGAGTCACGGCCAGTCACCGCGCCACCGGATTGGGCCAGGCCCACCGCGCATCCGGCTCCCGCCACTCAGGTGCGGCGCCTCCCGAACCGAAGGGGACCCTCGTGCGTCATCGTTCAGCAGTTGTCGTGAGCATTGCCGTGATCGGCGCCCTCAGCCTCAGCGCCTGCGGCTCCCGCGACGAGAAGAAGTCCGGGGACGGCAACAACGCCGGGTCCAGCACCACCGTCACCATCGGCGTCGACGCCCCCCTCACCGGCGACCTCTCCGCCCTCGGCCTCGGCATCCGCAACTCCGTCGAGCTCGCGGTCAAGCAGGCCAACGAGAAGAACGAGGTCCCGGGCGTCAAGTTCCAGATCAAGGCCCTCGACGACACCGCCAAGCCCGCCCCCGGCCAGCAGAACGCCACCCAGCTGGTCGCCGACAAGGACGTCATCGGCGTCGTCGGCCCCCTCAACTCCAGCGTCGCCCAGTCGATGCAGCAGATCTTCAACGACGCCAACCTCGCCCAGATCTCCCCCGCCAACACCGGCGTCGCCCTCAGCCAGGGCGAGAAGTGGGCCAGCGGCACCAAGGCCCGCCCCTTCAAGTCCTACTTCCGCACCTCCACCACCGACGCCGTCCAGGGCCCGTTCGCCGCCCAGTTCCTCGCCAAGGACGCGAAGAAGACCAAGGTCTTCCTCATCGACGACCAGAAGACCTACGGCGCCGGCCTCGCCGCCACCTTCAAGGGCGAGTTCACCAAGCAGGGCGGCACCATCGTCGGCGAGGAGCACGTCAACCCCGACGACCGCGACTTCGCCGCCGTCGTCACCAAGGTCAGGAACTCCGGCGCCGAAGCCGTCTACTACGGCGGCGAGTACCCCGCCGCCGGCCCGCTCTCCCTCCAGCTCAAGGACGCCGGCGTCAACATCCCGCTCATGGGCGGCGACGGCATCCAGAGCGGCGACTTCATCAAGCTCAACCCCAAGAGCCAGGGCGACTACGCCACCGCCGTCGGCCTCCCCGTCGAGCAGCTCCCCACCGCCGCCAAGTTCATCGCCGACTACAAGGCCGCCGGCTACAAGGACGCCTACGAGACCTACGGCGGCTACTCCTACGACAGCGGCTGGGCCATCATCCAGGCCGTCAAGGCCGTCGTGAGCGCCAACAACGGCAAGCTCCCCGACAACCCCCGCGCCAAGGTCGTCGAGGCCGTCCAGAAGGTCTCCTTCGACGGCGTCACCGGCAAGGTCTCCTTCGACGAGTTCGGCGACACCACCAACAAGCAGCTCACCGTCTACGCCGTCAAGGACGGCAAGTGGGCCGTGGAGAAGTCCGGCACCTTCAACGGCTGAACCTGACCCAGAGTCAGCAGAACCACAGAACGTCGGAACTACCAGCGCGGGGGCGCCACGAGTGCCCCCGCGCACCCACATCCACCACCCACGCGGACCCACCCCACGCACAACGGAGGCCCAGCGGTGCACGACCTACCGCAGCAGCTGGCCAACGGCCTGATCCTCGGCGCCCTCTACGGGCTCGTCGCGATCGGCTACACGATGGTCTACGGCATCGTCCAGCTCATCAACTTCGCCCACGGCGAGATCGTCATGGTCGGCGGCTTCGGCGCCCTGACCGCCTACCTCGCCCTCCCCGGCGGCACCACACTCTGGCTGGCCCTACCGCTGATGCTGATCGCCGGCATCCTGGTCTCCACCCTCACCGCCGTCGCCGCCGAGCGCTTCGCCTACCGGCCGCTGCGCACCGCCCCCCGGCTCGCCCCCCTCATCACCGCGATCGGCCTCTCGATCGTCCTCCAGCAGCTGGTCTTCTCCTTCTACCCCGACGCCAAGAAGGCCCGCGTCTTCCCCAAGATCCCCGGTGACCCCTTCGAGCTCGGCTCCGTCACCATCCAGCGCAGCGACATCTTCCTCCTCATCGCCGCCCCGCTCTGCATGCTCGCCCTCGGCTGGTTCGTCACCCGCACCCGCTCCGGCCGCGCCATGCAGGCCACCAGCCAGGACCCCGACACCGCCAAGCTCATGGGCATCGACACCGACCGCATCATCGTCATGGCCTTCGCCATCGGCGCCGCGTTCGCCGCCGTCGCCGCCGTCGCCTACGGCCTGCGCAGCGGCCAGGTCGACTTCCGCATGGGCTTCATCCTCGGCCTCAAGGCCTTCACCGCCGCCGTCCTCGGCGGCATCGGCAACATCTACGGCGCCATGCTCGGCGGCGTCGCCCTCGGCCTCGCCGAAGCCCTCGCCACCGGATACATCCAGCACCTCCCCGGCATGCACCTCTTCGGAGGCGGCGCTTGGAAGGACGTCTGGGCCTTCGTACTCCTCATCGTCGTGCTGCTCGTCCGGCCCCAGGGCCTGCTCGGCGAGCGCGTCGCGGACAGGGCGTGAGCACCATGACCACCACCACCGAGACCAGCCCGGTCATCCCCCTGCCGGCCCGCGCCGCCACCCTCCTCACCGGCCTCGGCGCCGCCGCCACCGCCGGCTCCGCCCTGATGTCCTGGACCTGGACCTCCGAGTTCCCCGGCGACCTCACCTACTTCGGCTCCCCCGCCGGACTCCAGTGGCTCGCCCTCACCGCAGGACTGCTCACCCTCGTCCTCCTCCTCGCCACCCAGGGCGTCCCCGGCCTGCGCTGGGCCGCCCCCTCCCGCAGCAACAACGCCGTCCTCCTCGCCGCCGCCGGCGCCTTCGTCGTCGGCTGGTTCTCCATCACCGCCATCGCCACCGACCTCGGCGGCCTCGCCAACCTCGAACCCGGCGGCTGGGTCCTCGGCGCCGGGTCACTGCTCACCCTCGCCGGCGCCCTCGGCCTCCCCCTCGACCGGCGCACCGGCGTCACCCTGCGCGTCCTCGACCGACGGCTCTTCCTGCTCGTACCGGCCGCCGCCGTCATCTGGTTCGCCACCCACGCCATCCCCGAGGACAAGCCGGTCGCCCCCGTGCTGACCGCCCTCGCCGGCGGCCTCGTCATCGCCGCCGCAGCCGTCCTCGCCGTCCAGCTCGGCCACCTCGCCAACCACTGGCTGCGCATCGCCAACATCACCCGGCCGCTGCCCGCCCCCCGCGAACTCCCCTCCTGGGCCGAGGTCCTCCTCATCGTCGCGGCCTTCGCCACCGGCCTGTTCGCGATCACCTTCGGCATCGACACCGAGTACGGCGAGCTCTTCATCGGCTACCTGCTGCTGGCCGGCACCGTCGTCCCCGCGATCACCAAGTCCGGACTGCTGCCTCGGCTGCGCTCCCTGACCGTCAAGTACCGCTCGGTCACCACCGGCGCCGCCTTCGCCGCCGCCGCCAGCTTCCCCTTCACCCAGACCAGCGACCAGTACACCTCGGTCGCCGCCAACATCCTGATCTTCGCGACCGTCGCGCTCGGCCTCAACATCGTCGTCGGCCTGGCCGGCCTGCTCGACCTCGGGTACGTCGCCTTCCTCGGCGTCGGCGCCTACGCCGCCGCCCTGGTCTCCGGCTCCCCCGCCTCGCCGATCCACGTCCAGTTCCCGTTCTGGGCCGCGATGCTCACCGGCGCCGTCGTCTCCATGGTCTTCGGCGTCATCATCGGCGCCCCGACCCTGCGACTGCGCGGCGACTACCTCGCCATCGTCACCCTCGGGTTCGGCGAGATCTTCCGCATCACCATGCTCAACCTCAACGGGACCACCGGCCCCAAGATCACCAACGGCTCCAACGGCATCCCGCGCATCCCCGACCTGGAGATCCTCGGCTTCGACCTCGGCAAGCCGCACACCGTGCTCGGCGTCGAACTCGGCCGCTTCTCCAACTACTACCTGCTGATGCTGGTGGTCACCGCCATCGTCGTGCTGGTCTTCGCCCGCGTCGGCAACTCCCGCATCGGCCGCGCCTGGGTCGCCATCCGCGAGGACGAGACCGCCGCCGAGGCCATGGGCATCAACGGCTTCCGCCTCAAGCTCCTCGCCTTCGCCCTCGGCGCCTGCCTCGCCGGCCTCGCCGGCACCGTCCAGGCCCACGTCAGCTACACCGTCACCCCCGACCAGTACACCTTCGCCGAGGCCCTGCCGCCCAACTCCGCCTTCCTGCTCGCCGCCGTCATCCTCGGCGGCATGGGCACCATCAGCGGCCCCCTGGCCGGCGCCACCCTCCTCTTCCTCGTCCCGAAGAAGCTCGAATTCCTCTCCGACTACCAGCTGCTCGCCTTCGGCATCGCCCTCATCATCCTGATGCGGGTCCGCCCCGAAGGCCTCATCCCCAACCGCCGGCAGCAGCTGGAGTTCCACGAGGCGGCGATCCCGGCGCAGTCGACCGGCGACGCGGCCACCCTCACCAAGGCAGGGGCGTGACCAGCCAGATGACCACCACCACCGCCCCCAGCGCCCCCGCCGTGGCCAGGCCCATCCTCGAAGTCTCCGGCGTCACCATGAGGTTCGGCGGCCTCACCGCCGTCAACGACGTCTCCCTCACCGTCGGCGAGGGCGAGATCATCGGCCTCATCGGCCCCAACGGCGCGGGCAAGACCACCTTCTTCAACTGCCTCACCGGGCTCTACGTCCCCACCGAGGGACGGGTCGCCTACAAGGGGACGGTCCTGCCCCCCAAGCCCCACCTCGTCACCCAGGCCGGCATCGCCCGCACCTTCCAGAACATCCGGCTCTTCGCCAACATGACCGTCCTGGAGAACGTCCTCGTCGGCCGCCACAGCCGCACCCGCGAAGGACTCTTCTCGGCCATCCTCCGCGGCCCCGGCTACCACCGGGCCGAAGCCGAGAGCCGCGCCCGCGCCATGGAACTCCTGGAGTTCACCGGCCTCGCCGACAAGGCCGAGCACCTCGCCCGCAACCTCCCCTACGGCGAACAGCGCAAGCTCGAAATCGCCCGCGCCCTCGCCTCCGACCCCGGCCTGCTCCTCCTCGACGAGCCCACCGCCGGCATGAACCCCCAGGAGACCAGGGCCGCCGAGGAGCTCGTCTTCGCCATCCGCGACCGCGGCGTCTCCATCCTCGTCATCGAGCACGACATGCGGTTCATCTTCAACCTCTGCGACCGCACCGCCGTCCTCGTGCAGGGCCAGAAGATCGTCGAGGGCGACCGCGAAACCGTCCAGAACGACGAACGCGTCATCACCGCCTACCTCGGCGCCCCGCTCGAAGGCACCACCGCAGCACCGGAGGACTCCCAGTGACCGCACTCCTTGAGGTCGAGGACCTCCGCGTCTCCTACGGCAAGATCGAAGCCGTCAAGGGCATCAGCTTCACCGTCAACCAGGGCGAGGTCACCACCCTCATCGGCACCAACGGCGCCGGCAAGACCACCACCCTGCGCACCCTCTCCGGCCTGCTCAAGCCGACCTCCGGAAAGGTCCTGTTCGACGGACAGCCGCTGACCACCGTCCCCGCCCACAAGATCGTCGCCCTCGGACTCGCCCACTCCCCCGAAGGCCGGCACATCTTCCCCCGCATGACCATCGAGGAGAACCTCCTCCTCGGCGCCTTCCTGCGCAACGACAGCGCCGGCATCACGGCGGACGTCGAGCGGGCCTACGGGCTCTTCCCCATCCTCGGGGAACGCCGCAAGCAGGCCGCCGGCACGCTGTCCGGCGGCGAGCAGCAGATGCTCGCCATGGGCCGCGCGCTGATGTCCCAGCCCAAGCTGCTCATGCTGGACGAGCCGTCCATGGGCCTCTCGCCACTGATGATGCAGAAGATCATGGCGACCATCGTGGAGCTCAAGGCGAGCGGGACGACCATCCTCCTGGTCGAGCAGAACGCCCAGGCCGCCCTGTCGCTCTCCGACCAGGGCTACGTGATGGAGACCGGCCGCATCGTCCTCCAGGGCACCGGCGCCGACCTGCTGCACGACGAGTCCGTCCGCAAGGCGTACCTCGGCGAGGACTGACCCACCCCCGGTACGACGAAGGGGCCCGGCGGCTGCGTCCAGCCGCCGGGCCCCTCGTCGTCGCGCTACTCGCCCTTGGCCTCCTCGGCCTTCTTCTTGTCCTGGGCCTCGCCCTCTTCGATCACGGCCTCCGCGACCGCGGCCATCGTCATCCGGCGGTCCATCGAGGTCTTCTGGATCCACCGGAACGCGGCCGGCTCGTTCAGCCCGAACTTCGTCTGCAGCACGCTCTTCGCCCGGTCCACCAGCTTCCGGGTCTCCAGCCGCTGGGTGAGATCCGCGATCTCCTCCTCCAGCGTCCGCATCTCCGTGTACCGCGAGACGGCCATCTCGATCGCGGGCACGAGGTCGCTCTTGGAGAACGGCTTCACGATGTACGCCATCGCACCGGCGTCCCGCGCCCGGTCCACCAGCTCCCGCTGCGAGAACGCGGTCAGCATCAGGACCGGCGCCAGGTGCGCCTCGTGGATCTGCTCGGCGGCGGAGAGCCCGTCCAGGACCGGCATCTTCACGTCCAGGATCGCCAGGTCGGGGCGGAGCTCCTCGACCAGCCGCACCGCCGTAGCCCCATCGCCGGCCTCGCCGACGACGGTGTACCCCTCCTCTTCGAGCATCTCCTTCAGGTCGAGGCGGATCAAAGCCTCGTCCTCGGCGATCACAATCCGGGTGATCTGGGGCATGTCGGTCTCAAGCGGCTCGGGCTGCTCGTCGGCGGTGCTCACGGGGCTCCTAGTTCCGGCGGGGTACTGCATGCACGAGGGTACCTAGACGCGGTATGTTTGAGACGCAGCAGGGTCGGGGGCAACCTTCGATTCAGCGGTTGCCCCGATAGCCCAGCGGAAGAGGCAATGGTCTCAAACACCATCCAGCGTGGGTTCGAATCCCACTCGGGGTACTTTTCCTTCGATTCTAAGACTACTTAGGATCACCTTACGGTTGGCGATCTTCATTATTTCGACTGAAGATTCGCCCGACTTCCGGGTTCCACGCGACCCGGGCACGCAGGCTCGGCCACATGTACGACACGGCCACGCGCCAGCGAGCGATCAACCTCCACGCATCCGGCCTGACCCTCAGCCAGGTGAGCCGCGCCACCGGAATCTCCCGGTTCACCGTCCGCGCCTGGGCCACGGGTGCCGCACCCGACCCCCGTCCGGCCGCCGACTGCCCGGTGCGCCACAGCGGCCTGAACCCTGCACTTCCACGCCCCGACTACGCCTATCTCCTGGGCCTCTACCTCGGTGACGGCTGCATCAGCGAGGGCCGCCGCAACGTCCACGCCCTCCGGATCGCCTGCGGCGACGCCTGGCCCGGACTCATCGACGAGTGCGCACGGGCCGTCGCCTCCGTCATGCCGCACAACAAGGTCCGACGCGTCCGGGCCGTCGGGTACACCAGCGTGGTCAGCACGAGCAAGCACTGGCCCTGCCTCTTCCCCCAGCACGGCCCCGGCCCGAAGCACCGTCGTCCGATAGCCCTTGAGCCCTGGCAGCAGGACATCGTCGACGCCAACCCCTGGGAGTTCCTGCGCGGCCTGGTCCACTCCGACGGCTGCCGGATCACCAACTGGACGACGCGGACGGTCGGCGGCGTCCAGAAGCGCTACGAGTACCCGCGGTACTTCTTCACCAACACCTCGACCGACATCGTCCACCTCTTCACGGCCACCCTCGACGCCGTCGGCGTGCAGTGGAAGTCCGTCACCCGCTCCGGCGGCACGGTCAACGTCTCCGTCGCCCGCAAGGAGTCCGTCGCCCTCATGGACGCCCACATCGGCCCCAAGTACTGACGGTGCCGCCGGGACCGGGGACTACGCCCCGAGCCTGGCGTCGCCCCAGACCCCGTAGCTGTAGGGGGACAGGTCCGCCGTCGTGGCGTAGGTGACCACGATCTTCAGGCGCAACGCGTTCCTGACGTCGACGGTGAGCTGCTGCGACTGCCCGAGCGAGAGGGTCTGCTGGGCCACGGACCTGCCGTCGACGAGGACTTCGAAGGTCAGGACCGTGCCCGTGGGCGAGTCGTCGCGGGCCCCGATCGTGGCGCTGAACGTCTGCCAGGAGCGTTCGAGGTTGTACTCGGCCGCGTTGGACGGGATGGAGGTGAGATCCGTCCTGAGGGAGACGCTGTGGGCGTAGTTCGTGCCGTTCACGAGTGCCGCACCGTTCTCGACGCCGTAGGTGGAGGAGAACGGGTCGTTGTCGCTGAGGTACTGCGTTCCGGCCGTGAAGGTCGTCGTGGGCGAACCGGAGCCGGGCGGCCCGGAGGTGGGCGAGCCCGGCGTGGGCGACGCGGAGAGGTCGCTGGCGGACGGGGCGGTGGCCGTCACGGTGACGGTCCGGGTCGCCGGCGCGGCCGTGGTGGAGGCGGCGGGCGACGAACCGCCGGAGCCGCACGCGGCGACCGCGACGGCGGTCAGGCCGGCCGTCGCGGTGGCGGCCAGGAGCCGAATCGCCCGCCGGTACCCCCGAAGCGGCGCCCCGGGTGTTCTGCCCATGTCCCTCAGCTCCTAGGTCGCCGGCGGCTTGGGCGGGTCGTAGGGCGGCGGGGGCGGCACATTCACCGGTGGCTTCGCACCGACGTGCCACTCGGCCTCGTCCTGTGTCGGGGGCCGGTCCCGCCGGACGGCCGCCACCACGGTGAAGGCCGCTGTGGCGATGGCGGCGAGCAGGCCGATCCAGAGGCCGGCTCCGGTCGAGGCCGAGGTCTCGGTCAGCTGGTTGTTCAGGTCCACCAGGTCGGAGACGTCGGCCACTTTGACGATGTAGAGGACCAGCAGAACGGACGCCGGGATCAGCGCGATCACGGCGAATCTCCGGTCGTCCCGTGCGAATGCCGCGCCGACGAGGCCGAGGAAGGCCAGGACCACCACGATGATCAACGCCGGCCCGGCCGCCTGCATGCCCTCCCCGAAGGCGTCGACGGTGGTGTACGTGTCCGAGACCCAGGGGGCGAAGAGCATGAAGAAGCTCAGCACTGCCGTGCCTGCGGCCGCCACCAGCGGCCAGTCGCGGGACAGCCGGGGTGCGATGCCCCCGCCTCCGCGCTGCGGGGGGTCCTCGTGGGCCATGGCTCCTCCGTCCGTGCGTGACGTCGCACTCGTTTCCGGGGAGGGGATTGCGGGAGCCGCGCGGTCGGGTGCCGACGCTCCCCTTTCAGCATGTGGCGGCCGTGGAGGAGGTGCAACCTCGGCTCGACCGTGCCGTCCGGCGTGCATGGCACGGCGGCCCGTGGTGCGCTGGAGTTCCGGGACCGCCGGGCGGCGGAGGGTCCTGATGCCGCTTGCGCGCCACACCGGCGCCCTACTTGACCGACAGTCACCTCCACGTGGAACAGGTGATACCGATGGCGCGAGTCAACGCGCGACGGTGGCCGGCCCTGCTCGGCGCGTTCATGCTGGCCGCCGCGGGCGCGGCGCTGCCGGACGGTGCCGCTGCCGCACGTCCGGCGCTCGTGCCGGCCTGCCTGACCGTGAACCCCGATCCGGGCGGCCCGCACGACAGCTGGTCGTCGGCGGCGCCGATCTCCACGCAGCGCTACTTCCTCGCCGCGGCGACCGACTGTGACGGAACGGTCTACGCCGTCGGCGGATGGGCGGCCACGACGCCGAACCCGGGGCCGTCGGACTTCGCGCGCAGCGATCTGGTGGAGAACTACGACCCGAGCAGCGGCTCCTGGACAACGATGCCCGCATTGTTGAGCGCGCGGGACAGGCTGGCGGCCGTCACCGACGGGGACGGCCGGATCCTGGCCATCGGCGGCGACGACGCCTACTCGGGCACGGCCGTCGAGGTGTACACGCCCGGTTACGGAGCATGGCAGGCGATGCCCAGTCTGCCCGTGGAGATGCTGTTCCCCTCGGCCGCTTCGGATGCCGCGGGGAACGTCTACGTCTTCGACGGCGACGAAACGGTGATCTTCGACGCGGATTCCAGGACCTGGCAGACCGGACCGCCGATGCCGACGGCCCGTGAAGGCGCGGTGGCCGCGACCGGTGCGGACGGGAGGGTCTACGTGATCGGCGGGTACACCGCAGCGGAACCCGACGTTCCCACGAGCACGGTGGAGGTCTACACGCCGAGTACCCGGGAGTGGAGCCAGGCGGCGCCCATGCCGGGGCCGAAGGGGCGGGCTGCGGGGGCGACGGCCCCGGACGGGCGGATCCTCGTGTTCGGGGGCGCATCCGAGCCCGGGGACACGCCGACAGCGGTGACCTACGCGTATTCGCCGGGGACGGACCGCTGGGAGCCCGCCGAGAGCATGCCGCACGCCAGGGACTGCGCGGCGGCGGCAGTCGGCGGCGACGGACGGATCTACCTGGTCGGGGGGACGGAGGGTGACGCTGTCGACACCTCCACCACGGACGTCGACGTCTACACGCCCTGACCGGCCGGGCGGGCGGCACCCCTCGGAGGGGCGCCGCCCCGACCGCACCCGGGGGCGCGGTCAGTTGTCCAACGCCCCCACGTGGTGGACGCGGACGAGGTTGGTGGAGCCGGCGAGGCCGGGGGGCGAGCCGGCGGTGATGACGACGATGTCGCCCTTCTGGCAGCGGCCCAGGGAGAGCAGTGCCGCGTCGACCTGTTCGACCATCTCGTCCGTGGTGGGGGCGAAGGGGCCGAGGAAGGTCTCGACGCCCCAGGTGAGGGCGAGTTGGCTGCGGACGGCGGGTTCGTAGGTGAAGGCGAGGACGGGGATGGGCGAGCGGTAGCGGGTGAGGCGGCGGGCGGTGTCTCCGGACTGGGTGAAGGCGATGAGGTACTTGGCGCCGAGGAAGTCGCCGATCTCGGCGGCGGCGCGGGCGACGGCGCCGCCCTGGGTGCGGGGCTTGTTGCTGGGGGTGAGCGGGGGCAGGCCGGCGGCGAGGGCGTCGCCCTCCGCCGCCTCGATGATGCGGCCCATGGTCAGGACCGTCTCGACGGGGTACTTGCCGACCGACGTCTCGCCGGAGAGCATCACCGCGTCGGTGCCGTCGAGGACGGCGTTGGCGACGTCGGAGGCCTCGGCGCGGGTCGGGCGGGAGGCGTTGATCATCGAGTCGAGCATCTGGGTGGCGACGATGACGGGCTTGGCGTTGCGCCTGGCCAGCTTGACGGCGCGCTTCTGGACCATCGGGACCTGTTCGAGGGGCATCTCCACGCCCAGGTCGCCGCGGGCCACCATGATGCCGTCGAAGGCGTCCACGATGGAGTCCAGGTTGTCGACCGCCTGCGGCTTCTCCACCTTGGCGATGACGGGGACGAAGCGCCCCTCCTCGGCCATGACGCGGTGGACGTCCTCGATGTCGCGGCCGCTGCGGACGAAGGAGAGGGCGACGAGGTCGGCGCCGGTCCTCAGGGCCCAGCGCAGGTCGTCGACGTCCTTGTCGCTGAGTGCGGGCACGGAGACGGCGACGCCGGGGAGGTTGAGGCCCTTGTGGTCGGAGACGAGGCCGCCCTCGATGACGGTGCAGCGGACGAGGGGTCCGTCGACGTCGACGACTTCGAGGGTGACGCGGCCGTCGTCGACGAGGATCCGCTCGCCGCGGGTGACGTCGCCGGCGAGGCCGGCGTAGGTGGTGCCGCAGATGTGCTGGTCTCCGACGACGTCCTTGTCGGTGGAGATGGTGAACTCGTCGCCGCGTTCGAGAAGTACGGGTCCTTCGGCGAAGGTGTCGAGCCGGATCTTCGGGCCTTGAAGGTCGGCGAGCACGCCGACGCTGCGGCCGGTCTCGTCCGCGGCCTTGCGGACCCGGCGGTAGCGTTCCTCGTGCTCGATGTGGGAGCCGTGGCTCAGGTTGAATCGGGCGATGTCCATCCCGGCGACGACCAGTGCCTTGATCTGGTCGTACGAGTCGGTGGCGGGCCCGAGGGTACAGACGATTTTTGCTCGGCGCATAGTGCTGAGAGTACGGATTACCGACGCGTAACATCGACGTGCGTCCGGACAGCGGGATGACCTTTGCCGGAAGGCGAGTTGAACAATCTGACACATGGTCGGACAGGTGTGCGCGCGGTCGCCGTCGGCCCGCTCCCCGATGCGATTCCGTGAAGGGGTGTTCACCCCTGGTTCACCACCCCTTCGGCCTCCGCTCCCGCCCCGGCGGGACGCTCGTCACCCGGGTGTACCGCCCGGGCTCGGAGTGGGCGAGGGGGAAACGTTCGGCATGAGGCGTGTGTTCGGGGTACTGGCGGCGCTGGCGCTGCTTGCCGGGGTGGGAGTCGCACTGCTCTGGCCGGGTGACGAGCCCGACGGCTCGGACGGGGTCGTCACCATTTCCGGCCTGATCGGCTCGGAGAAGAGGGAGTTCTTCGCGGACCCGGATGTCGTCGCGGAGTTGCAGAAGCAGGGCCTGAAGGTCACCACCGACACCACCGGCTCCTGGCTGATGGGCGAGAGCGATCTCGCGAAGTACGACTTCGCCTTCCCGGCGAGCCTCTCGCCGGCGGAGGAGATCCGCAAGCAGCGGCAGATCAAGAGCGAGCCGGTGCGGCCGTTCTACTCGCCGCTGGTGGTGCTCGCCCACCGGTCGATGGCGGAGGTACTCAAGGAGAACGGCCTGGCCGGCCAGAGCAGCTCGGAGCCCGCGGTCTGGACGCTGAAGATGGACGCCTACCTGAAGGCCGTGCAGGAGGGCCGGAAGTGGCAGGACCTCAAGGGGGCCGGCAGTCACAACGAGTTGAGGGGGCTGCTCTTCCTGACCACCACCGACCCGTCCACGTCCTCCTCCGGGGCGCTGTACCTGGCGACCGTCTCGTACCTGGCCAACGGCCACCAGGTGGTGTCGGACGACGCCGGCGTGGGCGCGGTCAAGGACGTGGTCCGGCAGGTGACCTCGGTCCAGGGCGACCAGAAGACCAGCAGCGACGGCCCGTTCAAGGACTTCCTGTCCGGGGTGGGCAACGGGCCGGTGCTGGCGTACGAGTCGCAGATGGCGGCGCTGACCGCCAAGGGCGTGTCCACGCCCGGTGGTTCGGCGGGCGATCTGGTGGTGCTGTACCCGGACACCACGGTGTTCAGCGACCACACCCTGGTGGCGCTCAAGCCGGGCGCCGAGAAGCTCGCCGCGGTGCTGCGGGACGACCAGGTCCTGCGGGACCTGGAGGCCAAGTACGGCTTCCGTCCGCAGGCGGACCCGGGGGCGCTCGGCAAGGCCGTCCAGGGCCGGCAGGGACCGGCGTACGCCTCCGACCTGGCGGCGGCCGGCGTGCAGCAGGCGCAGGTGCCGACGGTGGCGGTCCTGAACAAACTGATCAACGCGGCCAAGGGGAAGTGACGGGGGATGGCGACGGGTATGCGTGCGAAGACCGCGGTGCTGCAGGGCGGCCGGGTGATCGCGGCGGGGGTGGCCCTGCTGGTGGCGACGGCGTGCACCTCCTCCTCCGGTTCGTCCCCGGCCCCGAGGCCGAGCGACGCGCCGGCCCCGACCGCGCAGGCGGGTGTGCTGCGGGTGCTGGCCGGCAGTGAACTGCAGGACATGGCGCCGGTGTTGGAGGAGGCGCAGAAGGCCACCGGGGTGACGGTCCAGTTCGTGTGGACGGGTTCGCTGGACGGGGCGGACGCCGTGTCGTCGGGGCGGGCGGACGGGAAGTACGACGCGGTGTGGTTTCCGTCCAACCACTACCTGCGGCTGGACGACTCGGGCCGGTCGAAGCTGCTGTCGGAGACGCCGGTGATGGTGTCGCCGGTGGCGGTGGGCGTGCGGTCGGCGACGCTCAACGAGCTCGGCTGGGGCGACGGTTCGAAGGTGAGCTGGGCGCAGGTGGCGGATGCGGCCTCGGCCGGGAAGCTGTCGTACGGGATGGCGGATCCGTCGCGGTCGAACTCGGGCTTCTCGGCGCTGGTCGCGGTGGCCTCGGCGTTCTCGGGGGCGGAGTCGGCGCTGACGGACGCGGACGTGCAGAAGGCGACGCCGTCGCTGAAGAGGTTCTTCACGGGGCAGAAGCTGACGTCGGGTTCGTCGGGCTGGCTGGCGCAGGCGTACGGCCGGGCCGAGCAGGGCCGGGTCGGGGCGTTGGTGAACTACGAGTCGGTGCTGTTGTCGATGAACAGGACGCTGGCGGAGGGGCAGCGGCTGACGGTGGTGCGGCCGACGGACGGGGTGGTGTCGGCGGACTACCCGTTGACCCTGCTGGGGTCGTCGGCGCAGCGTGAGCGGGACTCGTTCCAGCGGTTGACGGCGTACCTGCTCAAGGACGACGTGCAGAAGCGGATCTCGGAGCTGACGCTGCGCCGTCCGGTGGCGGCGGGTGCGGCCCCGGCGTCGTCGTTGCCCGGCGACCGGCGGCGTGAGCTGCCGTTCCCGGGGTCGAAGTCGGTGGCGGACGGGTTGCTGGCGTCGTACCAGAACGAGCTGCGGCGGCCGTCGCGGACGGTGTACGTGCTGGACACGTCGGGTTCGATGGCGGGTGACCGGTTGGCGTCGTTGAAGAGGGCGCTGGGGCGGTTGACGGGGGCGGACGACACGCGGGGGGTGCGGCGGTTCCGCAACCGCGAGGAGGTGACGTTGATGTCCTTCGCCTCGAAGGTGAAGTCGACGAAGACGCATGCGGTGCCGGCGGCGGACGCGCAGCAGGAGCTGGCGTCGATCAACGCGGACGTGCAGGCGTTGTCGGCGGACGGCGGTACGGCGGTGTACAGCTCGGTGGAGGAGGCGTACAAGCTGATCGAGCGGCAGCAGGCCGAGGCCAAGGACGACCGGTTCACGTCGATCGTGGTGATGACGGACGGCGAGAGCAACGAGGGTGCGTCGGACCGGGACTTCAAGGACTTCTACAACGGGCTCTCGTCGGCGCAGAAGGCGGTGCCGGTGTTCCCGATCCTGTTCGGTGACGCGGCGAAGACGCAGTTGCAGGGGATCGCGGACCTGACCGGGGGGAAGTTGTTCGACGGGACGGGCTCGTTGGACGGGGCGTTCGAGGAGATCCGTGGTTACCAGTAGCGGTACCGGCTCCGGCGGCGCCGGCGGTCCGGCCGGTCCGAACGGCCGTGGGGGCGGCGGGGGTTCGGGCGGGCGGCGGGTGCTGGGGTATCTGGAGTCGACCCGGAACCTGGTGGGTTGCGCGGCCGGTGCGGGTGGGCTGGGGTTGCACCTCGCGGGGCTGGGCGGTGCCTGGTGGCCGGGGATCGTGGCGGCGTTGTACGGGGCGGGGGTGCTGCTCTGGCCCGGCGGGCAGGGCGGCGCGGGTGGCCGGGGTGGCGCGGGTGGCAGGGGCGGCGCAGGGGGCCAGGGCGGGTCGGGCGGCCGGGGCGGTGCGGGCGGGCCGGTTCCGCCGCAACCCCGGCCGGTCTGGACGGAGTTGGAGGAGCTGCGGGTCTACCTGCGCGGCGTTCCGCGGCCGCCGGACCCGGCGAAGCTGGACGCGCTGCTGGAGGGGCTGCTGGACCGGCTCGCGGAGCTGGGGCCGGGGCCGGGCACGGAGCCGGTCGTCGGCCTGCGGCTGCCGGTGGCGGTGGACGGCTACCTGCGGGCCCTGACGTGGGAGCGCTGGCGGCCGGGTGCGGGTGACCCGGGCGCCGAACTCGCGCACGAGGTGGAGCTGATGGCGGCGGGCCTCACGGGCTGACCCCTGGGCGGGCGCGGTCGGCCGTGGTCCGGTCGGCCGTGCCCGCCGCGGGCGGTCTCAGCCCCCCAGCACGCCCGCCAGCTCCGCCCGGCGCCGGACGCCGAGCTTGCGGAAGCTGTTGGTCAGGTGGGTCTCCACCGTCCGTACGGCGAGGTGCAGCATCCCGGCGATCTCCGCGTTGGAGCTCCCGGCCGCCGCCATCCGGCAGATCCGCAGTTCGCTGTCGGTCAGGGCCTCCGTCCCGGCGTGTTCGCCGCGGCCGAGCCGGGCGCCGGAGGCGCGCAGCGACTCCACGGCGACCGCCCGCAGCCGGACGGCGCCGAGCTGTTCGGCCCGGACGGCGGCGTCCCGCAGGGCCCGGCGGGCGGCGCCGCGCCGGCCGCCGTCGGCGAGCAGCCGGCCGTAGGTGATCAGTGCGGGGATCAGTTCGGTCTCCACCCCGGCGCCGCGCAGGAGGTCGACGGCCTCGGCGGCGAGGTCGAGCCCGTGCCGGCCGCCGGTGGCGGCGGCGAGGGCGCGCAGGGCGCGGCCGACGGTGCGCGGGGTGCCCCAGACGCGGGCGAGCCGCAGCTCCTCCTCGGCGAGGGCGACGGCGGGGCCGGGTTCGCCGAGCAGGGTGTGGCAGTCGGCGGCGGCGGAGCGCCAGGGGGTGACGATCGGGCTGAGGACCTGTCGTTCGTCCTGCCGGCGCCCGCACTCCAGCAGGTCGGCGAGGGCCGCGGCGGGCTCGCCGGTGGCCAGCCGGAGCATGCCGCGGGCGTACAGGTACTCGTTCCACTCCCAGGAGCCCTGGGCGCGGTCGGCGGCGACGGCCCGGGCCAGGCCGTGGGCCTGCCAGTACCGGCCGGTCTCGGTGAGGGCGAGGACGGCCTGGGCGACCAGGTGGGCGTTCTGCTGGCCGAGCAGCCCGGCGTAGCGGGCGCGGGCGGCCTCGGTGCTCTCGGGACCGTCCGGTCCGTGCCCGCCGGGTCCGTCGCCGTGAGGTCCCTGCCCGTTCGGGCCGTACCTGTTCGGGCCTGGCCCGTCCTCCGGCTGGGCGCCGCACCACCAGGACCAGACCGACCGCTCGGCACGCTCGGCACGGGCCGGCAGCGACCGGCCGGCCCGGCCGCCGGTCTCGCCCGCGGCCCGTCCGGACTCGTCCCACCCGGTCTCGCCCCGCCCGAGCTCACCCGGGCCGGTCTCGCCCGGGCCGCGCGGCCCGGAGGGTGCCGGCCCGGTGAGGGCGAGGTCGTCCAGCAGCGCCTGGTACTCCCCGCGCATCACCCGCGCCTCGGCCCGGACGCTCAGCAGGCACTGGTAGCCCGGGTCGAGCGACGGCCCCCGGTACGCGGCGAGGCCGCGCTCGACCAGCCGGTCGGCCTCGGGGAGCAGGTCGGCCCACTGGGCCAGGGTGGCGGCGGAGACCAGGACGTAGGAGCGGCAGAGCGGGTCGACCGGGGCGGCGAGCAGTTCCTCGATCCGCCCGCCGACCTCGGCGGCGGAGAGCACCCCGCTGGTCGAGTCGAACTCGGTGAGCAGCGCGTAGGCGGGCGGTGCGAGCCGCTGGGAGGAGCGGGCGGCGAACCCCTGGACGCGCTCGACCACCTGGATCCAGCTGCGCCCGTCGTGTGCGGCGATCAGTGCGGCGGCGGCCTGCACGGCGTGGACGAGGTCGTCGCGGTCGGCGAAGCGCTCGGCCAGCTCCTCCATCAGCTCCAGCGCGGCGGGGGCGTCGCCGCGGGCGGCGAGGACGGCGCCGAGCGTGTTGGCGGTGCGGAAGACGCCCTCGTCGGACTGCTGGAGGTGGACGGCCTCGGCGAGGCGGCGGACGCCCGCGGTGCGCTCGTCGGGGCCGAGGGTCACCTCCAGGCTGCCCAGTTCGGTGAGCACCAGGGCGCGCCGGCGGTCGCCGAGCGGTTCGGCGAGGACGCGGCGCAGCAGGGTGACGGCGTCGGCGGGGCGGTCGGCGTCGGCGGCCTTGCGGGCGGCGTGGCGGAGGGTGTCGACGGCCCAGCGGGGGCCGGGGGCGGGGGTGAAGAGGAGGTGTCCGGCGACGCGTTCGTCGGGGGCGCCGACGCGGTGCAGGAAGGTGGCGGCGGCGCGGTGGACGCGGGCGCGGTGGCCCGGCTCGTGGCCGGCGAGGACGGCGTCGGCGAGCAGCGGGTGGGCGAAGCGGGGCCAGCGGCCGGGGCCGGGGTCGTCGAGCAGGCCCTGGGCGGTGAGGTCGGCGAGCCAGCCGGCGAGTTGGTCGGGGTCGGCGTCGGCGAGTTCGGCGAGCATGGCCGCGGGGTCGTCGTGGCCGGCGACGGGCAGTGGTGCGGTGCGGGCGGCGGGGTGTTCGTGCATCCGGGCGATGACGCGGGCCGCGGTGAGGGCGCGGTCGCCGCCGGCGCGCAGCCAGGCCTCGACGGCGTCGGGGAAGGCGTCGCCGGGCAGGCGGGTGCAGTGGTCGGGGAGGGCCTGCGGGGCGGGTGCGGGGTGGTGGTGCAGGTCGCCGAGGAGGGCGGTGAGCAGCAGCGGGTTGCCGCCGGTGGCGCGGACGCAGTCGGCGGTGAGGGCGGTCGGGGTGGCGGGGCCGAGGTGGTGTGCGGCGAGGCGGGCGGCGGCGGGGGTGTCGAGCGGGCCGAGCGGGACGGTCTCGGCCAGGCCGGGGGGCAGGCCGCGGCCGAAGCGGGTGGGCGGGGTGCCGAGGACGGACTGGCGGCGTTCGGTGGCGAGCAGGAGGACGGGCAGGCGGTCGATCCGGCGGGCGACCTGGAGCAGCCAGTCGCAGGTGGGCCGGTCGGCGTGGTGGATGTCGTCGACGGCGAGCAGGACGGGGCTGTGGGCGGCGTGCAGGCGCAGCAGGGCCCAGAGGTCGGTGGTGGCGGGGTCTGCGGGCCGCTCGGCCGGGTCCGTCGGGCCGCCCGTCCCGGTCCGTCCGGCCTGTCCGGCCCACCGGCCGTGGTCGGTCCGTTCGCCGCGGTCGGTCCGTTCGCCGTGGTCGGCGTCGTCGAAGCGGGCCCGTTCAGCGCTGTGGGGCCTGTCGGAGCGGGCCCGTTCGCCGCCGTCGGCGCGCACGGGGCGCTCGTCGGGGCCGGTCTCGAACAGCTGGCGGGCGGCCGCGTACGGGGTGCCGGCCTCGTCGGCGGAGCAGCGGGCCCACAGCACGGTGGTGCCCTCGGCGGCCGCGCGGCGGGCGGCCTCGGCGAGCAGGGTGCTGCGGCCGGTGCCGGCCGCGCCGGTGAGCAGGAGGACGCCGCCGGTGCCGGCCCGGGCGCGGTCGGCGAGGGCGGTGATCCGGCCGAGCTGGCGGTCGCGGGCGGTGAGGTGCACGGGTGCGGCCTGCTGCGGTCCGCGGATCCTGACGGTGCTCATCTGTTTCCCCTCCCCGTCGTTCCCTCCGGCGCGGCCGGTCGGGCACTCTTCGCCGTCATTCAGGGAAACGGCTTGACGGGGTATCAGCGCCTGGGCTAGCGGTGTGATTCTCGTCGCACCCCTGTCCGGCGGGTGCGGCGGCCGTCTCCCCGGGGCCCGGCGCGGCCTCGCTTGTCCGCACAACCCGTAGGCCGACGCCGCTTCGCACCTTACCTCCGGGCTGCCTCCTGGGGCAGGTTCGGCCGCTCCGGAGGGCGCTCCCGCGGTGCCGTGAGGGCGCCGGCGGGCGGCCCGATCTCGTGGTGGACCACGATGGCCGTGGCCGCCCGCCGCGGGAAAGCATGGAGCCACGGGGGCACCGCAGCCCCGGGCTCCCGGGGGCACCCCTGCCCCGGGACGCTTCACTGCACGGTCCCCCGCCCGGTCGGGTTCATGCAACGCCCCCCCAGCGCGCGGCATGCCCGGATGTCCGGGTGGCGGGCCGGGATTCTCCAGGAGGGGGCCAGATTGACTGTCCTGCACACCGAGCCCGACCACCGCGGCGCCGCCCGGCGGCTGCCGGCGACGGCGACGCCGACTCGTGCCGTGCCGCCCCAGCGTCCCGCGCCCGTGCGCCATGCCGCCGCGGCCTCGGCGGCCCCGGCCGGCGGCCTGCGCACCGGCGTGGTGGTGCGGGCCGCGGAC
Source organism: Kitasatospora sp. NPDC056181 (assembly GCF_042266225.1). Classification (NCBI taxonomy): domain Bacteria; kingdom Bacillati; phylum Actinomycetota; class Actinomycetes; order Kitasatosporales; family Streptomycetaceae; genus Kitasatospora; species Kitasatospora sp. NPDC056181. Next base: position 42,817 of record NZ_JBHJUK010000033.1, on the reverse strand, counting down.
CCGATCTCGCGGGCCGGCGCGGAGGCGCAGCTGCGCCGCCACCCGGGCCTGGAGCTGATGGCGGACGACGCCGCGGTGACGCCCGGCGCGGTCACCGTGCTGCTCGCCGAGTCGGCGGACGCCGCCGTGGTGGCGACGCTGCGCCGGCTGGTGCGCGGCGCGGACCAGAAGGTGGTCCTGGTCGTCGAGCGGATGCGCGAGGCCGAGCTGCTGGAGGCGGTGGAGTGCGGGGTGGCCGCGATCCTCTGGCGCCGGGAGGCGACCGCCGAACGGCTGGGCCGGGCGGTGCTCGCCGCGGCGCGCGGCGACGGGGACCTGCCGGCCGATCTGCTGGGCCGCCTGATCAGCCAGGTGGGCCGGTTGCAGCGCAGTGTCCAGGGGATGCCCGGGCACGCGCCGACGGGGCTGTCGGAGCGTGAGTCGGACGTGCTGCGGCTGGTCGCCGAGGGGTGGGACACCGGGGAGATCGCGGCCCGGCTGTCGTACTCGGAGCGCACCGTCAAGAACGTGCTGCACGGTCTGACCACCCGTCTGCAGCTGCGCAACCGGGCCCACGCGGTCGCCCACGCCGTGCGCGAGGGCTACATCTAGGACCTCCGGGTCCGTTTCCGGGCAGCCGTTCCACCCGCCCGCCGTGTCCGCACGGCGCGGCGGGTGGCGCGTTTTCCGGGCGCGTCCGCCCGGGCCTGCCCGGTCGAGGTCCGGACGGGGGCTGCGGAGGTGGGCCGCGGGCCCGTCCGCCCGCTTCGTCCGGTCGGGCCCGAACCGCGCAGCACCCGCCCGGCCGCGTCACGAACGAGTCGCCAAGATCTCACCTGCTGGAAACGTCCCGGGGCTACCAATCCGCCTGACTGCACGGCACACTTCTACGCGCGTACCTCTACGCGCGTCACCATGACCTCCGCGGACGCATCGTTGACGATCCGTCCGCAGTCCCCACCCGGGAGAGCCGTCCATGTCCCTGAACCGCCGTGACTTCGTCACCCGGTCCGCCGCCACCGCCGCCGGTGCGGCCCTCGCCGGCGGTGCCTCGCTCGCCGCCGCCTCCCCCGCCGCGGCGGCCGGCCCGGACGACGCCCGCGCCAAGGGCAAGCCCGCCAAGAAGCAGGCCTTCACCGTCATGGGCACCACCGACCTGCACGGCCGGGTGCTCAACTGGGACTACTTCACCGACGCGGTGTACGCCGACAAGGCGCACAACGAGGTCGGCCTCGCCAAGATCTCCAGCCTGGCCAAGCAGGTCCGCGAGGAGAAGGGCTGGGACCGCTGCCTGCTCATCGACGCGGGCGACACCATCCAGGGCACCCAGCTGACCTACTACTTCGCCCGCGTTGAGCCGATCGCCACCGAGGCCGACACCGCACCCGAGCACCCCATGGCACTGGCCATGAACACCATGGAGTACACCGCCGCGGCGCTCGGCAACCACGAGTTCAACTACGGCATCGACACCCTGCGCGCCTACGAGGAGCAGCTGGACTTCCCGCTGCTGGGCGCCAACGCGCTGAACGCCAGGAACGACAAGCCGGCCTTCCCGCCGTACGTCATCCGCAAGCTGAAGCTGGGCAACGGCCCGGCCCTGAAGGTCGGCATCCTCGGCCTGACCAACCCGGGCATCGCGATCTGGGACAAGGCCAACGTCGCCGGCAAGATGACCTTCCCAGGCATCGTCGAGACCGCGAAGACCTGGGTCCCGAAGGTGAAGGCCGCCGGCGCCGACGTCATCGTGGTGGCCTGCCACTCCGGCATGGACGAGGCCACCTCCTACGGCGACCAGCTGCCCTGGGCGGAGAACGCCTCGGTCGCGCTGGCCGAGCAGGTGCCCGGCATCGACGCCGTCCTGGTGGGCCACGCGCACAAGGAGATCCCGCAGCGCCTGGTCGTCAACAAGGAGACCGGCCGGACCGTCGTGCTCTCCGAGCCGCTCTGCTGGGGCCAGCGGCTGACCTGCTTCGACTTCGAGGTGGAGTTCGACAACGGCGCCTGGAAGGTCGTCTCGCTGTCCTCCCGGGTGCTGAACTCCAACACCGTTCCGGAGGACCCGGAGATCGTCAACCTGATGACCGACCAGCACAAGAAGGTGGTCGCGTACGTCAACCAGGTCATCGGCACCGCGAAGGTCGAGCTGTCGATCGCCGACGCGCCGTTCAAGGACGTCCCGATCATCGACCTGATCGGCCGGGTCCAGGCCGACGTCGTCAAGGCCGCGCTGGCCGGCGGCCAGTACGCCAAGCTGCCCGTGCTCGCCCAGGCCGCCCCGTTCAACCGCACGGCGAAGATCCCGGCCGGCCAGGTCAAGCTGCGCGACGCGGCCGGCCTGTACATCTACGAGAACACCCTGGAGGCCCGCATCCTGACGGGCGCCCAGCTCAAGGACTACCTGGAGTTCTCGGCCCGGTACTACAACCAGCTCGCCCCGGGCGCCCCGGTCGACAAGGCCACCCTGACCAACGCCCAGAACACCCCGGACTACAACTACGACTCGGTGTACGGCCTGGCCTACGACATCGACATCGCGCAGCCGGCCGGCTCCCGCATCGTCAACCTCACCTTCGAGGGCAAGCCGGTCGACCCCGCCGCCCAGTTCGTCCTGGCCGTCAACAACTACCGTGCCAACGGCGGCGGCAACTTCCCGCACGTCGCCGCGGCCCCCAAGGTGTGGGCCAACTCGGACGAGATCCGCAACGCGATGATCGCCTGGGTGAAGGCCAAGGGCGTCATCGACCCGGCCGACTTCGCCGGTGAGTCCTGGCGCCTGGTCCGCGCCGGCCAGCCGGTGTTCTGACCCGACGCACGCACCGACCGGCCCCGGACCGCTCTCGACGGTCCGGGGCCGCTCGCGTCCGGCCAACCGCCGGAGAACGGCGCCGCGGTGCGAGGATGGCGGCGTGACCGGGTTCCACGTCCCCGCGCGGCACGCCCGGCTCCTGGCCTACGCACGGAGCCTGACGCCGCCCTCGGGATGGAAGATCGAGGTGTCCGGCGACGAGATCGTCATGACGGCCGGTGCCGGACCCGTTCGCCTTCGACCTCGTCACCGGTGATCTGATCCGCTACCCGGCCGCCTGACCTTCCCGCGGGCCGGCGGCGGCCGTGGCGGCTAGGGCTTGTGGCCCACGCCGGCCCAGAAGGCGACCTCGGCGTCGGTGGGCTGGGCGGGCTGGTCGGGCCGCCAGAGGGGGGCGGTGACGAGGCCGGGTTCGGCCAGCTCCAGGCCGTCGAAGAAGCGCAGCACCTGTTCGCGGGTGCGCATGGTGAGCCGGGCGGAGGCGTTGCGGTAGACGGCCGGGCCCTTGGCGGCGTCGGCGGGGGCGGTGAAGTCGCCGGTGGCGTGCGAGAGCGCGAGCCGGCTGCCGGCGGGCAGGGCGTCGACGAGGGTGCGCACGATGCCGTGCGGGTCGTCCTGGTCGTCGATGAAGTGCAGGACGGCGAAGAGCAGCAGGCCCACGGGCCGCCCGGAGTCGAGGAGCGCGCGCACCTCGGGCGTCCGGAGGATCGCGGCCGGGTCGCGCAGGTCGGCCCGGACGACGGCGGTGCTTTCCGGGGTGGTGCCGCTGAGCAGGGCGCGGCTGTGCACCAGCACGATCGGGTCGTTGTCGAGGTAGACGACCCGGGCGTCGGGGTGGACGCGCTGGGCGACCTCGTGGGTGTTGCCGGCCGTGGGGATGCCGGTGCCGATGTCGATGAACTGCCGGATGCCGTCGGCCGCGAGGTGGTGGACGGCCCGGCCGAGGAAGGCCCGGTTGGCGAGGGCGCTGATCCGCACCAGCGGGCTGAGCGCGAGGACCTTCTCGGCGGCCGCCCGGTCGGCGGGGAAGTTGTCCTTGCCGCCGAGGTAGTAGTCGTACATCCGGGCGGGGTGCGGGACGTCCGGGCGCAGGTCGGTGGGCATGCGCGGGCCGTCGGCCCCGCCGTCCGCCCAGTTTGCGACGATGTTCTGACGTTCGGTCATTCTCGGTCCCCCATCGGGCCGTTCCGGTCGTTCCCCGGGCAGCCTAGGCGCCGGGCGGGAACCGTACCCGCCACTTCCGGAAAGCGGCCCGATGGGGCAGCCACCCGGCGGGACCGGTACGGCGGAGCCCCCGCCGAGGCCGGGCCCCGCCACCGGGGGCTCCCCCACTGCCAGGGCCCCACCGCCGGGGGCTGCGCCGAACCGCCGTCCGTCAGAACGGGAAGCGGCTGCGCCCGTGCTGGATGGAGATCCACTTCACCGTGGTGAAGGCGTCCACCGTGGACTCGCCGTTCAGCCGGCCCACGCCCGAGTTCTTCTCGCCGCCGAAGGGCACCACGGCCTCGTCGGCGATCGTGCCGTCGTTGACGTGGATCATGCCGGTCTCGATCCGCTGCGCCACCCGCACGCCGCGCTCGACGTCCGCGGTGTGGACGGCGCCGCTGAGGCCGAAGGGGGTGTCGTTGGCGATCCGGACGGCCTCGTCCTCGCCGTCGAAGGGCACCACCAGGACGACGGGGCCGAAGAGTTCGCGCCGGAGGATGGGCGCGTCGGCCGGCAGGTCGCCGAGGACGACCGGGGCCATCAGGCTGCCGTTGGCCTCGCCGCGCAGCAGGGCGGTGGCGCCGGCGGCGATCGCCTGGTCGACCTGGGCGGTGATGGAGTCGACCTGGACGGGGTTGATCAGCGGGCCGAGCTGGGTGGCCGGGTCCCTGGGGTCGCCGACCCGCAGGGTGGCGACCTTGGCGACGAACTTCTCGGTGAACTCGTCGGCGACGCTGCGGTCGACCAGCACCCGGTTGGCGGCCATGCAGACCTGGCCCTGGTGGGCGAAGCGGCTGAACACGGCGGCGTCCACCGCGTAGTCGAGGTCGGCGTCGTCGAGGACGATCAGTGCGCTGTTGCCGCCGAGTTCGAGGACGGTCCGCTTGAAGTGCGAGGCGGCGACGGTGGCGACGTGCCGGCCGACCTTGTCGGAGCCGGTGAAGGAGATCACCTTGGGCACGGGGTGCTCGATGAAGGCGTCGCCGATCTCGGCGATGTCGGTGATCACGACGTTGAGCAGGCCGGCCGGCAGGCCCGCCTCCTCGAAGATCCTGGCGATGAGGGTGCCACCGACGACCGGGGTCTCCTGGTGCGGCTTGAGCACGACGCCGTTGCCGAGCGCCAGCGCCGGGGCGACCGCCTTGACCGACAGGAACAGCGGGAAGTTGAACGGGCTGATCACCCCGACCACGCCGACCGGCAGGCGGTAGAGGCGGTTCTCCTTGCCGTCCACCGGCGAGGGCAGCAGCCGGCCCTCGGCGCGCAGCGAGAGCTGCATCGACTCGCGCAGCATGTCCTTGGTGAGGGCGAGTTCGAAGCCGGCCTTGAGGGCGGTGCCGCCCAGCTCGGCCGTGATCGCCTCGGTGATCTCCTGCTCGCGCTCCTCGATGATGCGCAGCGCGCGCTCGAAGACCAGGCGGCGGGCGTAGGGGTTGGTGGCGGCCCACTCCTTCTGCGCCCGCTCGGCGGCCCGGTAGGCCTGGTCGACCTCTTCGACGGTGGCGACGGTGATGCCGGCGAGCTTGTCGCCGGTGTAGGGGTCGACGTCGACGATGTCCCAGGAGCCGCTGCCCGCCCGCCATTCGCCGTCGATGTACTGCAGCGCCAACTCGGAAAGGTACGACATCTGATCCCTCTCGTGCCGATTCGGGAAGACGGCCAGGCCCTCCCCCGATCAGATCTGATCGGGCCTCATCGTACTTATGCTTCAGAGCTCTTGGCGTACGGAGCGGAGAAGTTCCCGGGTCCGCTCGGGGGAGAGTCCGTCGGCCGCCAGGCCGTCCATCGCGCCCGCGTACTCGGCCACCTCGGCGGGCTTGTCCAGGTACAGCGCGGTGGTGAACTGCTCCAGGTAGACGACGTCCGCGAGCTCCGGCTCGGCGAAGCCGAGCACCGAGAAGGCGCCGCCCTCCGCGCGCAGTCCGCCGAAGCCGAGCGGCATCACCTGGAGGACCACGTTGGGCAGTTCGGTCAGCTCCAGCAGCCGGTCGATCTGGGCCCGCATCGCCTCCGGGCCGCCCCAGGGGCGCCGCAGCGCGGCCTCGTCGAGGACGGCGAGCAGTCGTGGCGCCCGCTCGGCGGTGAGCACCTGCTGGCGCCTCAGCCGGACGTCGACCCGCCGCTCGACCTCGTCCGGCTCGGTGACGTGCCCGCCGTGCGTGATGACGGCCCGGGCGTAGTCGGCGGTCTGCAGCAGCCCGTGGACGAACTGGACCTCGTAGCTGCGGATGTCGGAGGCGGCCTCCTCCAGCCCGAGGTAGGTCTGGAACCAGCCGGGCAGCACGTCGCCGTACGCGTGCCACCAGGACGTCGCGTTGGCGTCGCGGACCAGGCCGAGGACACCGGCCCGCTCCTGCTCGGCCTCGACGCCGTACAGGGTGAGGAGGTCGGCGACGTCGCGCTCCTTGAAGCCGACCCGGCCGAGTTCCATGCGGCTGATCTTCGACTCCGAGGCGCGGATCGAGTAGCCGGCCTCCTCGCGGCTGACGCCCCTGGCCTCCCGCAGCCTTCGCAGCTGGGAGCCCAGCAGGAGGCGCCGTACTGTGGCGCCCCCGCCCGCCTGGGTCATGCTCATCCCGTCAACCTCCGCACCTCGCGCAGCCCCCCGGCCGTCGGCCGCAGTCTGCCACCTGGCACCGACAAACAACAGTCCGTCAGCCGAGGCGTTCGAGGCGCAGCAGTCCGGGCACCGCGGCCAGGCTCAGCACCAGCAGGAACAGCCAGGGCCAGGCGGCGCCGTGGGAGAGGAGGAGGGTGAGCAGGGCGGGGGCGACGGCCTGGCCGGTGTTCCAGGAGAGCTGGTAGACGGCGAGGTAGCGGCCGCGGCGGGCGGGGTCGGCGAGCGAGACGCTGAGCTCCTCGGCGTAGGGGGTGGCGACGGTCTCGGCGAGGTTGAAGACCGCCATCGCGGTGAACAGTCCGGCGGTCACGATCCAGCCGGGTGCGGCGGCCATCAGGGCGAAGAGGCCGAAGGAGAGCGCGTTGAGCAGGGCGCCGGCGGCGACCACCCGGGTGGGCCGGAACCGTTCCAGCCGGCGGGCCACCGCGTTCTGGGTGAGCACCACCTGGACGCCGTTGAGGACGAGCAGCGATCCGGCCAGCCAGGCCTCGCGGTGCAGGCCCTCGGTGAGGTAGACGGCGAGCAGCATGCTGATGATCATCGAGCCGAAGACGAAGGCCAGGTGGACGACGACCAGCAGCAGGTAGCGCCGGTCCCGCAGCACCGCCCGGTAGCCGCCGTCCCGTTGCCCCTCCGCCCCCGGCGCCGTCCGCCCCGCGGCCGCTGCGGACGCCGCGGACGCCGTGGGCTCTGCGGGCTCCGCGGCGGCCGGCCGCCAGGAGGCCAGCAGGCCCGCCGCCACCGCGTAGCTGGCCGCGTTGAGGACCACCAGCGCCCGCAGCCCGCCCGTCCCGTCCCCGGCCACCAGGACGGCGCCGAGCGCCCCGCCCAGCCCCATCCCGGTGTTGCGCAGCGTCTGCACCAGCGCGAACCAGCGGGTCCGCTCGCCCTCGGCGGAGGCCAGCACCACCAGGCCGGTGCTGGAGGTCCAGTAGGAGACGTGCCCGATCTGGGCGAGCAGGCAGACCAGCACGATCTGCCAGACCTGCCCGGCGAGCAGGAAGCCGCCGTAGGCGAGTGCGGAGAGCGCGTTGCCGCAGGCCGCCACCGGGCGGGCGCCGTACCGGTCGATGAGCGGGCCGACGGCGATCGCGGTGGGCAGGGCGACCAGCCGGGCGGTGCTGACCGCGGCGCCGATGGCGGCCAGGGTCAGGCTGGTGGTGCGGGCGAAGTAGACGAGGGTGAAGGCGAGGATCAGCCCGGTGCCGAGGCTGTCGACGAGGTGGGCCCCGATCAGGCGGTGGCGGCCGGCGGTCTCCGGGAGGCCGAGCCGGTCCCGGAGCGGGGGGAGCGTGGCGGTGGTCATGGACCGAGCCTCCCGGCGATGGGATGCTGCGCCCAGAGATTCCATCATGATCGAATCTCAGCCGAATCCGGCCGGATCCCCATCGGCCCCCGACCGGATCCCGACCGCTTCCGTACCGGAGACACCCGTGCTCACCTTGGACTTCTCGGCCCAGGACCTCGCCGCCACCCGCTTCGCCGGCTCGCGCGTGGTCGAGGTGGTGATGAGCGTCCAGGTGCTCAAGGACCCCGGCGCCAAGGCCGTCCACCTGCCGTGGGTGCGCCGGGCCCGCGAGCGGCTGGCGGCCGGCGGGGTCCGCTACGAGCTGCTGTCGCAGCTGGTGCCGATGCCGGCCTGGCACCTGCCGCAGTTCCTGACCGCCCTGCCGGCCGCCACCGCGCCCGGCATCGAGGCCGAGCTCGCCGCGCTGACGGCCACCGCGCCGGACGTCGTCCGGGCCGAACTGGACCTGGTCGGGCAGCCGTTGCCGCCGCTGGTGGCCGGGCTGTACGCCGACCCGGGGCCCGGGCTGGAGCGGCTGGCCGGTGAGGTCCGGGCGTACTGGTCGGCGGCCGTGGAGCCGTACTGGGGCCGGATCGTCCGGCTGGTCGAGGGCGAGATCCTCTACCGGGCACGGCGGATGGCGGCCGACGGCCCGGCGGCGCTGTTCGACGGCCTGCACCCGAAGGTGCGGTGGCAGGACGGCCGGATGACGGTGGCGCAGCGGCGGTACGAGATCGAGCGGCGGCTGGACGGCGGACGCGGCCTGGTGCTGGTGCCGTCGGTGTTCATCTGGCCGGGCATGGTCTGGCAGGTGGAGCCCGAGGGGCAGCCCGGGCTGGTCTATCCGCCGCGCGGGGTGGCCACGCTCTGGGAGAGCGCCGGCGCCACCGCTCCGGACGGGCTGGCCGGCGTGCTGGGCCGCACCCGGGCCCGGCTGCTCGCCGAGCTGGAGTCGCCGGCCTCGACCAGTGAGCTCGCCGCCCGCACCGGCGGCTCCCCGGCGAACGTCTCGCACCACCTCACCGCCCTGCGCGAGGCCGGCCTGCTGGCCCGCCACCGCACCGGGCGCACGGTGCTCTACGCCCGTACCGAGGCGGCCGAGCTGCTGCTCCGCGGCTGAGCCGTACGGGCGCGCCGGCGAGCGGGCGCACGGCCGCAACGGGCCCGTGCGGCTCCGTCCCGGAAGGCCCGGCTCCCCGGGAACGCGAAACGGCGCCCGCCCTCCACTGGTCGGGGAGAGGGCAGGCGCCATGGCACCGTGCAGGCCCGGCGACGCTGACGGGGGCAGCGGCTCGAACTCCCGGTAATGCGGTACCGGGCGATCAGGGGGTCCGGACCCGCCGGCGGTGGGGCCGCCGGCGGGCTCGGGTGTACGTCAGACCACCAGCGGGCGGTCCGTCGGACGGATCGGGGCGGGCAGCGGGGTCTTGCCGCCCAGGTAGCGGTCCACCGCGGCGGCGGCCGAACGGCCCTCCGCGATGGCCCAGACGATCAGCGACTGGCCTCGGCCGGCGTCGCCGCAGACGTAGACGCCATCGACGTTGGTGGCGAACTTTCCGTCCCGGGCCACATTACCCCGGGCGTCCAGCTCGACGCCCAGCTGGTCGACCAGGCCGTTCTTCACGTCCGTGCCGGTGAAGCCCATCGCCAGGGTGACCAGCTGCGCCGGGATGGCGCGCTCGGTGCCGGGCACCGGCTCGAAGCGGCCGTCCTTGAACTCGACCTCGACGAGGTGCAGCTCCTGGACGTTGCCGTCCTCGTCGCCGCTGAAGTGGGTGGTGTTGACGGAGTAAACGCGCTCACCGCCCTCCTCGTGGGCCGAGGTGACCTTGTAGGTCATCGGCATGGTCGGCCAGGGCTGGTGGCCGGGGCGCGAGTCGCCCGGACGCGGCATGATCTCCAGCTGGGTGACCGAGGCCGCCCCCTGGCGCAGCGCGGTGCCGAGGCAGTCGGCACCGGTGTCGCCGCCGCCGATGACGATGACGTGCTTGCCCTTGGCGCTGATCGGCGGCTCGACGAAGTCGCCCTCCTGCACCTTGTTGGCCAGCGGCAGGTACTCCATGGCCTGGTGGATGCCCTTGAGCTCGCGCCCGGGCACCGGCAGGTCGCGGGCGGTGGTGGCGCCGGCGGCGACGACGACCGCGTCGAAGCGCTCGCGCAGCTGCTGCCCGGTGATGTCCTCGCCCACGTGGACACCGGTACGGAACCGGGTGCCCTCCGCGCGCATCTGCTCGATGCGGCGGTTGATGTGGCGCTTCTCCATCTTGAACTCGGGGATGCCGTAGCGCAGCAGGCCGCCGACGCGGTCGGCGCGCTCGTACACCACCACGGTGTGCCCGGCCCGGGTGAGCTGCTGGGCGACCGCCAGGCCGGCCGGGCCGGAGCCGACGACGGCCACGGTCTTGCCGGAGAGGCGCTCCGGGACCTGCGGCGTGACGCCGCCGTTGTCCCAGGCCTTGTCGATGATGGTGACCTCGACGTTCTTGATGGTCACCGCGTCCTGGTTGATGCCGAGGACGCACGCGGACTCGCAGGGCGCCGGGCAGAGCCGCCCGGTGAACTCCGGGAAGTTGTTCGTCGCGTGCAGGCGCTCGATGGCGCCGGCGAAGTCGTCCCGGTAGGCGAGGTCGTTCCACTCGGGGATGAGGTTCCCGAGCGGGCAGCCGTTGTGGCAGAACGGGATGCCGCAGTCCATGCAGCGGCCGGCCTGCTTGGTGATGATCGGCAGGAGGCTGCGCTCGACGTAGACCTCGTTCCAGTCCCGCAGACGGACGTCCACGGGCCGGCGCTCGGCCAGCTGCTTGCCGGTGGTCAGGAAGCCCTTGGGGTCAGCCACGTGCCGCCTCCATCATCTTGCGAGTGGTCTCGGCCTCGGAGAGGCCATCGCGCTCAGCGGCGTCCTTGGCGGCGAGCACTGCCTTGTAGTCGGTCGGCATGATCTTGGAGAAGCGGGAGACCCCGCCGCCCCAGTCGGCCAGGAGCTCGGCGGCCACGGTGGAGCCGGTCTCCTCGTAGTGCTGCTGCACGGTCTCGCGCAGCCAGTCGCGGTCGGCGGCGGTCGGGGCCTCGATGCCCACCATGCCGTCGTTCACGTTGGCGGGGCGCAGGTCCAGCACGTAGGCGATGCCGCCGGACATGCCCGCCGCCAGGTTGCGGCCGGTCTCGCCGAGGATGACGACCCGGCCGCCGGTCATGTACTCCAGGCCGTGGTCGCCCACGCCCTCGACCACCAGGGTCGCACCGGAGTTGCGGACGGCGAAACGCTCGCCGGCCTTGCCGCGCAGGTGGACGCGGCCGCTGGTGGCGCCGTAGCCGATGGTGTTGCCGGCGATGACGTGGTTCTGCGCGTCGGCGCCGATCGCGGCGGCGTCGCGGGCCGGCCGGACGACGACCACGCCGCCGGAGAGGCCCTTGCCGACGTAGTCGTTGGCGTCGCCCTCCAGGCGCAGCGTCACACCGCGCGGCACGAAGGCGCCGAACGACTGGCCGGCCGAGCCGGTGAAGGTGACGTCGATGGTGCCCTCGGGCAGGCCCTCGCCGCGGTACCGCTTGGTCACCTCGTGGCCGAGCATGGTGCCGACCGTGCGGTTGACGTTGCGGATCGGCAGCTGGATGCGGACGGCGTCGCCGCGCTCCAGGGCGTCCTCGGCGAGCTCGATCAGCTGGTTGTCCAGGGCCTTGTCGAGCGCGTGGTCCTGCGTGGTGGTGCAGTGCAGGGCCGCGCCCTCGGGCAGCTCGGGGACGTGGAAGAGCGGGGCCAGGTCGAGCCCGGCGGCCTTCCAGTGGTCGATCGCGGCCTGGGCGTTGATGTGCTCGGCGTGGCCGACGGCCTCCTCGATCGAGCGGAAGCCCAGCTCCGCCAGGATCTCCCGGACCTCCTCCGCGATGAACTCGAAGAAGTTGACCACGAACTCGGGCTTGCCGGAGAAGCGGTCGCGCAGCACCGGGTTCTGGGTGGCGACGCCGACCGGGCAGGTGTCGAGGTGGCAGACGCGCATCATGATGCAGCCGGAGACGACCAGCGGGGCGGTCGCGAAGCCGAACTCCTCGGCGCCCAGCAGTGCGGCGATGACGACGTCGCGGCCGGTCTTGAGCTGGCCGTCGGTCTGGACGACGATGCGGTCGCGCAGGCCGTTGAGCAGCAGGGTCTGCTGGGTCTCGGCGAGACCGAGCTCCCAGGGGCCGCCCGCGTGCTTCAGCGAGGTCAGCGGCGAGGCGCCGGTGCCGCCGTCGTGACCGGAGACCAGCACCACGTCGGCGTGCGCCTTGGAGACGCCTGCGGCGACGGTGCCGACGCCGACCTCGGAGACCAGCTTCACGTGGATGCGGGCCGCCGGGTTGGCGTTCTTCAGGTCGTGGATCAGCTGGGCGAGATCCTCGATGGAGTAGATGTCGTGGTGCGGCGGCGGGGAGATCAGGCCGACGCCCGGGGTGGAGTGCCGGGTCTTGGCGACCCACGGGTAGACCTTGTGGCCGGGCAGCTGGCCGCCCTCGCCGGGCTTGGCGCCCTGGGCCATCTTGATCTGGATGTCGTCCGCGTTGACCAGGTACTCGGAGGTGACGCCGAACCGGCCGGAGGCGACCTGCTTGATCGCCGAGCGGCGCTCGGGGTCGTACAGGCGGTCCGGGTCCTCGCCGCCCTCACCGGTGTTGGACTTGCCGCCGAGGCGGTTCATCGCGATGGCCAGGGTCTCGTGCGCCTCGCGGGAGATCGAGCCGTACGACATGGCGCCGGTGGAGAAGCGCTTGACGATCTCGGAGACCGGCTCGACCTCGTCGACGGGGACCGGGGTGCGGCCGAGGCCGTCCAGCTGGAACAGGCCGCGCAGCGTCATCAGCCGCTCGGACTGCTCGTTCACCCGGTCCGTGTACTGCTTGAAGATGTCGTACCGGCGGTTGCGGGTGGAGTGCTGGAGGCGGAAGACGGTGTCCGGGTCGAACAGGTGGGGCTCGCCCTCGCGGCGCCACTGGTACTCGCCGCCGATGTCCAGCGCGCGGTGCGCGGCGGGGATGCCGGAGGCCGGGTACGCCTTGGCGTGGCGGGCGGCCACCTCCTTGGCGATCTCGTCCAGGCCGATGCCGCCGAGCTTGGTGGTGGTGCCGGCGAAGTAGGCGCCGACCAGCTCGCGGGAGAGGCCGATCGCCTCGAAGACCTGCGCGCCGCGGTAGGAGGCGACGGTGGAGATGCCCATCTTGGACATGACCTTGAGCACGCCCTTGCCGAGCGCCTTGATCAGGTTCTTGATGGCCTTCTCGGGCTCGCCGCCCTCGATGAAGACGCCCTGGGCGACGAGGTCCTCGACGGACTCCATGGCCAGGTAGGGGTTGACCGCGCCGGCGCCGTAGCCGATGAGCAGCGCGACGTGGTGCACCTCGCGGACGTCGCCGGCCTCGACCAGCAGCGACACCTGGGTGCGCTGCTTGGTGCGGATCAGGTGGTGGTGGATCGCGGAGGTGAGCAGCAGCGAGGGAATCGGGGCGTGCTCGGCGTCGGAGTGCCGGTCGGAGAGCACGACGATCCGGGCGCCGTCGGCGATCGCGGCGTCGGCCTCGGCGGCGATCTCGGCCAGGCGGGCGGCCAGGCCCCCGCCGCCGGTGGAGACCTTGTACAGGCCGGACAGGGTGACGGCCTTGAGGCCGGGCTGGTCGCCGTCGGCGTTGATGTGGACCAGCTTGGCCAGCTCGTCGTTGTCGATCACCGGGAAGGTGATGCCGACGGAACGGCAGGCGGCGGCCTCGGCGGCCAGCAGGTTGCCCTCGGGGCCGAGGTTGGACAGCAGCGAGGTGACGAGCTCCTCGCGGATGGCGTCCAGCGGCGGGTTGGTGACCTGCGCGAAGAGCTGCACGAAGTAGTCGAACAGCAGGCGCGGCTTCTCGGAGAGCGCGGCGATCGGGCTGTCGGTGCCCATCGAGCCGAGCGCCTCGCCGCCGGTCTTCGCCATCGGCGCCAGGATGACCCGCAGCTCCTCCTCGGTGTAGCCGAAGGTCTGCTGACGGCGCGTCACCGAGGCGTGGGTGTGCGCGATATGCTCGCGCTCGGGCAACTTGGCGAGCTGGATCTGACCGCCGGCGACCCACTCCCCGTAGGGGTGCTCGGAGGCCAGCGCCGACTTGATCTCCTCGTCCTCGACGATGCGGTGCTCCGCGGTGTCGATGAGGAACATCCGGCCGGGCTGGAGGCGGCCCTTCCTGGCGACCTTCTCCTGCTCGATGTCGAGCACGCCGACCTCGGAGGAGAGGACGACCAGGCCGTCCTCGGTGATCCAGTAGCGGGCCGGGCGCAGGCCGTTGCGGTCGAGCACGGCGCCGATCTGGGTGCCGTCGGTGAAGGTGACGCAGGCCGGGCCGTCCCAGGGCTCCATCAGGTTGGAGTGGTACTGGTAGAACGCGCGGCGGGCCGGGTCCATGGTGGCGTGGTTCTCCCACGCCTCCGGGATCATCATCAGCACCGAGTGCGGCAGCGAGCGGCCGCCGAGGTGGAGCAGCTCCAGGACCTCGTCGAAGGAGGCCGAGTCGGAGTGGTCCGGGGTGCAGACCGGGAAGATGCGGCTCAGGTCGCCGGGGATCAGGTCGGTGGCGAGCTGGGACTCCCGGGCGGTCATCCAGTTCCGGTTGCCCTTGACCGTGTTGATCTCGCCGTTGTGCGCGACGAAGCGGTACGGGTGGGCGAGCGGCCAGCTCGGGAAGGTGTTGGTGGAGAACCGCGAGTGCACCAGGCCGAGCGCGGAGGCGTAGAGCCGGTCCGACAGGTCGGGGAAGAAGGGCTCCAGCTGGCCGGTGGTCAGCATGCCCTTGTAGACGATGGTGCGCGCGGAGAGCGACGGGAAGTAGACACCGGCCTCGCGCTCGGAGCGCTTGCGGACGACGAAGGCGAGCCGGTCCAGGGCGATGCCGCTGGTCTCCCCCTGCGACAGGAAGACCTGGCGGAAGCGCGGCATCACGCTGCGGGCGGTGGCGCCCAGCAGGTCCGGGCTGACCGGGACGTCGCGCCAGCCGAGGACGGTGAGGCCCTCCTCGGCGGCGATGGCCTCGATCTGCGCGACGGCGGCGGCGGAGGCCGCGTCCTCGTCGGGCAGGAAGGCGATGCCGACCGCGTACGAGCCGGCGGCGGGCAGCTCGAAGGAGACCTTGGTGCGCAGGAACGCGTCCGGGACCTGGGTCAGGATGCCCGCGCCGTCACCGGAGTCCGGCTCGGCGCCGGTGGCGCCGCGGTGCTCCAGGTTGCGCAGGACGGTCAGCGCCTGCTCGACGATCTTGTGGTCGGCGATGCCGGTCAGCGTGGCGACGAAACCGACGCCGCAGGCGTCGTGCTCGTTTCGCGGGTCGTACAGGCCCTGAGCAGCAGGTCGCGCATCCGGAACGAGCGCGTACGGCGGGCGCGCTGCGCCGGCCTGGGGCTCGTTGGCGGAGTGCATGGATGCAGACAGCATCGGCTCTCCCGTCGTCGTCATTCGAGGTGCTTGTTGCAGTAGGGACGACGTTGGCCCTGATGCGATTTCGTGCAAGTTACATGATGCCCAAGATCCCGGGAAGCGGAATATCGCGTCCACATCGCGGACGGATGCGCAGGTCAAGGGCGCAGTGAGAGGACGTGCCACAGTGCACGTCCCGACGATTGTGCCCGGCGTGGGGCCGTTCGAAACAGGGGCGAAATCCCCCGGCCACAGAAGCCGATCAAGGTCCCCTGCGATTCCATTCCCGGAGTCGGCCCCGGGATGCGAATTCGCGGTTCCGGAGCCCGGATGATGAGACTAGGCCAGGCGGCCTCCCCACACCATGTGCGGAACGTCACGCGTTCCGCCGCATAATCATGCACCGTGCTGTACCATCCCACGACGCCGCCGGCGGGCCGCCCGGCCGGCTTCCGCCGCCCGGCGGCCTGCCCGCCGGTCAGCCGACCTGTCCGCCGATCAGCCACCCCAGCAGGAACGTCACCCCGGCCGCCGCGCCGCCCAGCACCAGCTGCCGCAGCCCGCTGAACCACCAGGAGCGGGCCGTCACCCTGGCCACCACCGCGCCGCAGGCGAAGAGGCCGGCCACGGAGAGCAGCAGCGCCGGCAGCAGCGAGGTCGCGCCCAGCAGGTACGGCAGCAGCGGCAGCAGCGCGCCGACCGCGAAGCAGACGAACGAGGAGCCGGCCGCGACCCACGGCGAGGGCAGGTCGTGGGGGTCGACGCCCAGTTCCTCCCGGACGTGGACCTCCAACGTCCGGTTCGGGTCGGCGGAGAGCTGGCGGGCCACCTCGTGCGCCAGCCCGGGCTCCACCCCGCGCGCCACGTAGAGCTGGGCCAGCTCGGCCAGCTCGCCCTGCGGGTTGCGGCTCAGCTCCAGCCGCTCGGCCTCGATCTCGGCCTGGACCAGCTCGCGCTGCGAGGCCACCGAGGTGTACTCCCCCGCCGCCATCGAGCAGGCACCGGCCGCCAGCCCGGCGAGGCCGGTGAGCACCACCGTGCCGCTGGAGACCGCGCCGCCGACCACGCCGGTCATCAGCGCGAAGTTGGAGACCAGGCCGTCCATCGCGCCGAACACGGCCGGCCGCAGCCACCCGCCGTTCACGTCGCGGTGGTGCCCGGCCGCGGGTATGCGGGGGTGGCTCACGGCCTCGGGTTCCAGGGTGGTCACGCTCACGGGGGTCCCCTCCGTTCGATTGGTCTGCCTCGAACGTAGCCCTCCTGACCTGGGCATTTCCAGCAAAGTAAGGCTGTCCGAACAGCACTCCGGCCGCCCTTCGCGAGGATCGCGGGGGCGGCCGGAGGAACGGGAAAGTCGCAGGTCAGGTGAGGTTCTCGGCGTCCTTGCCGGTCTTGTCGGCGGCCACCGCGGCGGGCTCCGCGTCCGTCTTTTTGTCCACGGGCCGGGACGGCTTCCCGTCCGCGGGGGTCTCCTGCGCCGCCGCGGGGGCCTCCGGGCCCGCGTCGGCGGCGGCCTCGAGGTCGTGCGCCATCGGGTCGATGCTCGCCGGGTCCTCGCGGCCCGGCCGCTTCTTCCCCACGATCACGAGGTACGCGACGGCGCCCAGGAAGACCACGATCGCCACCCAGTCGTTGAGCCGCAGCCCGAAGAAGGTGTGCGCCTCGTCGATGCGCAGCCACTCGGTCCAGAACCGGCCCACCGTGTACGCGGCCACGTACAGCGCGAAGGCCCGGCCGTGGCCGAGGGTGAACCGGCGGTCCGCCCAGATCACCAGCAGCGCGACCCCAACGCACCAGATCGACTCGTAGAGGAAGGTCGGGTGGTAGGTCCCCGTGACGACCTGGCCGTTCGGCAGCGTCTTGTGGATCTCCAGGCCCCACGGCAGCGTGGTCTCCCGGCCGTACAGCTCCTGGTTGAACCAGTTGCCCCAGCGGCCGAGGGCCTGGGCCAGCGCGATGCCCGGCGCGATCGCGTCGGCGTACGCGGGCAGCGGCACGCCCCGGCGGCGGGCACCGATCCAGGCGCCGACCGCGCCCAGCGCGATCGCGCCCCAGATCCCGAGGCCGCCCTCCCAGATCTTGAAGGCGTTCCAGGGGTTCCTGCCCTCGCCGAAGTACAGCTGGTTGTCGGTGATCACGTGGTAGAGCCGGCCGCCGACCAGGCCGAACGGCACAGCCCAGACGGCGATGTCGCCGACCGTGTGCTTGCCACCGCCCCGGGCGACCCAGCGCTTGCTGCCGAGCCAGACGGCCACGACGACACCGAGGATGATGCAGAAGGCGTAGGCGCGCAGCGGGATCGGTCCGAGGTACAGGACGCCCCGCGACGGGCTGGGAATGTAGGCGATATCCATGGCAGCTCCGACGCTACAGGGTCGGCGGCCCGCCCCGGGCACCCCAGGGGTCACAGATCCCGAACAACGCGGTACCCGCGGCGGCGCGCCGCCCCCTCCGGACGGGGAGGGGGCGGCGGCGGGCGGCCGGGCGGGCGGTTTCTCAGCCGGCGGACGGCGAGGGGTTGTTGCTCTCCGAGGCGGTGCTCGTCGGCGCCGGGGACTGGCCGTGCGAGCCGGCCGCGGCGGGCTGCTTGCCCTGGTTGGCGGCGTCCACCCACTTCACCAGGTTCTGCGGGGTGATCTCGTCGGTGCCGTTCTTCGGGTAGATCGGCTGGCCGTTGAGCAGCACCGTCGGCGTCGACTTGTAGGTGGACTTGTCGAAGTCCTGCTGGACGGCCGAGACCCACCCGCCGAACTTGTTCTCGTTGACGCAGGCCTCGAAGGCCGGGGTGTCCAGGCCCTCGACCTGCTTGGCCAGGTTGATCAGCACGGCCTTGTTGCCGAAGGCGTCGCTGGTCTCGTCGGGCTGGTTGCGGTAGAGCACGTCGTGGTAGTCGCGGAATTGCCCGGCGTCCTGGGCGCAGGCCAGCGCGTTGGCCGCGTACTTCGAGCCCTTGCCCGGCACGGCCCGGTCGATGAACGACACGATGTGGTAGTTGGTGGCGATCTTGCCGGCGTCCTCCAGCTGGTCGACCGTCGGCGAGAACTCGCGCTCGAAGCTGCCGCAGGCGGGGCAGCGCGGGTCCTCGTAGACGGTGAGCACGGACGGCGCGTCGGCCGCGCCGACCGGGATGACCAGGTTCTTGTCACCGGTCGTGCCGGCCGGGGCCGCGGTCGGGGTCTCCGGCTTGGACCGCTGGTTCTGCACCACCACGCCGGTGATCACGGCGGCGGCGATCACCGCCAGCACCACCCCGCCGACCACCAGCTTCTTCTTCCGCCTGCCGCGGGCCTCGTCGGCCGCCCGCTCCGCCAGCATCCGCTCGCGGGCGGTGCGCTTGCCTTCTCGGTTCTTCTCGCTCATCTGCATTGACATCCACAATCGGGGGACTGGTCGGGGTGGGTGCGGGGTGCCCGCCGGTCAGGTCGCCAGCCAGCCGTCCACGGAGAACCTGGTGCGGGGCCGCCAGATCAGCCAGCCGGCCAGCACCAGGAAGCCGGTGTCGCGCAGGATCTCCTGGAGGTACTCGGTCTTCGAGGCGTCCACCGCCCCGCCGCCGCCGAAGCAGCCGCAGTCGATCGAGATGCCGCGCGCCCAGGCGGAGGCGATCCCCCCGATGAACGCGAGCAGCAGCACCGCGGAGACCGCGGCCACCAGCCGCACCCCCAGGCCGATCAGCAGCAGCAGCGCGAGCGCCAGCTCCAGGAAGGGCAGGGCGTACCCCACCGGTTTCACCAGCGACTCGGGCAGGATCTCGTACGCCCGCACGGCCTGGGCGGCCTCCGCCGGGTCGGCGATCTTGGCCAGCCCGGCCCAGCCCCAGACCACCGCGAGGCCCAGCCGCGCCGCCGTACTGACCCACTCCGTCCACACCGCACCGCTGCGCGACGCCGGTCCGGCCGCCATAGAGGTAACCCCCTCGGAAAACACCTTCACGCCCTGATGAACCGTAAGGACTGAAGGGTGGTTCCTCCATATTCAGGAATTAAGCCGAATGAGTGACACCTTGTGCGGCTCTGTCCTGTTCCCGGCTAGCGGCCGTTCGTACCGCAGCCGGGCGGCCGCCCCCGGTCCTCCAGCCCCGGCCGCCCCTGCGGACGCGACCTGGCGGCCCTGGCCAGCGCCTCCACCCGGGCCGCCTGCGCGCAGACGTACGCCTCCCGCTCGGCGCGCTCCGCACCCCGCTTGGCCAGCGCCTCCCCCACCACGGTGTGGTCCGCCCCGACCGCGGCCCCCAGCACCAGCACGGCCGCGGCCGCCCGCAGCAGAACCGCTCGCTGGAGACCAGGCACCGGCGGACCCCTTCCGTTCGCTCCACGTGCCGCGCACGTCGTTCGTGCACTCGTCCCTCCACTCAACGCCCGTCAACCCCCGCTGATGCGACGGAGCGCCACTGTTCACCCGTTCGGGTTCCCGCGGGCACGACGACGGCCCGCCGCCCCCGGCGAACGGGGGCGACGGGCCGTCGTGGAGCGGTGCCTACCGGCGGCGGACGCCCTCCGCCAGCTCGCCGGCCAGGGTGCGGACGGCCGCCAGCGCGGCCTGTTCGTCACCGTCGGCGTCCAGGATCCGCTGGACGAAGGCGGAGCCGACGATGACGCCGTCGGCGAAGCCGGCCACCTGGGCGGCCTGGTCGGCCGTCGAGACGCCGAGGCCGACGCAGACCGGCAGGTCGGTGGTGGCCCGGGTCCGGGCGACCAGGTCCTCGGCGAGGTCGCCGACCTGGGCCCGGGAGCCGGTCACGCCCATCACCGCGGCCGCGTAGACGAAGCCGGAGCCCGCCGCGGTGACCTCGGCGAGGCGCTTGTCCTTGCTGCTCGGGGCGACCACGAAGACGGTGTCGAGACCGTGCTCGTCCGCCGCCTTGCGCCACTCCTCGGACTCCTCCACCGGCAGGTCCGGGAGGATGCAGCCGGCGCCACCGGCGGCGGCCAGGTCGGCCGCGAACCGCGCGGTGCCGTAGCGCTCCACCGGGTTCCAGTAGGTCATGACCAGCACCGCCGCCCCGGGGTGGGCGCCGGCCACCTCCTGGACGGTGCGCAGCACGTCCTTGATCCGCACGCCGGCCCGCAGCGCGATGTCGTCCGCGGTCTGGATGGTCGGGCCGTCCAGCACCGGGTCGGAGTGCGGCAGGCCGACCTCGACGACGTCGCAGCCGCCCTCGACCAGCGCGTTGACGGCGCGCACGCCGCCGTCCACGCTCGGGAAGCCGGCCGGCAGGTAGCCGATCAGCGCGGCGCGGTTCTCCGCCTTGGCGGCGGCCAGGATGCCGCTGAGCTTCGAAGCCATGGTCACTTACCCCCGTTGCCGGCGCCGTCGGCCGGCTTGTCGCCGGCCCCGTCGTACAGGCCGAAGTACTCGGCCGCGGTGTGCATGTCCTTGTCGCCGCGTCCGGAGAGCGAGACCAGGATGGTGGCCCCGGGCCCGAGCTCGCGGCCCAGCTCCAGGGCGCCGGCCAGCGCGTGGGCGCTCTCGATGGCCGGGATGATGCCCTCGGTGCGGGACAGCAGCCGCAGCGCCTGCATGGCGGCGTCGTCGGTGACCGGGCGGTACTCGGCCCGGCCGGTGTCCTTCAGCCAGGCGTGCTCCGGGCCGACGCCCGGGTAGTCGAGGCCGGCCGAGATGGAGTGCGACTCGATGGTCTGGCCGTCCTCGTCCTGGAGGACGTAGGTGCGGGAGCCGTGCAGCACGCCCGGGTCGCCCTTGGTCAGGGTGGCGGCGTGCTTCGGGGTCTCGGCGCCCTCGCCGGCCGCCTCGCAGCCGATCAGGCGCACGTCCGCGTCCGGGATGAACTCGTGGAAGATGCCCATCGCGTTGGAGCCGCCGCCGACGCAGGCGACGACGGCGTCCGGCAGCCTGCCGGTCCGGTCGAGGACCTGCTGCCTGGCCTCGACGCCGATGACCCGGTGGAAGTCCCGGACCATCATCGGGAACGGGTGCGGGCCGGCGACCGTGCCGAACAGGTAGTGGGTGGAGTCGACGTTGGCGACCCAGTCGCGGAAGGCCTCGTTGATGGCGTCCTTGAGGGTGCGGCTGCCGGACTTCACCGAGACGACCTCGGCGCCGAGCATCCGCATCCGGGCGACGTTCAGCGCCTGGCGCTGCGTGTCGACCTCGCCCATGTAGATCGTGCAGTCGAAGCCGAACAGCGCGCAGGCGGTGGCGGTGGCCACGCCGTGCTGGCCGGCGCCGGTCTCGGCGATGATCCGGGTCTTGCCCATCCGCCGGGTGAGCAGCGCCTGACCCAGCACGTTGTTGATCTTGTGCGAGCCGGTGTGGTTGAGGTCCTCGCGCTTGAGCAGGACGCGCGCGCCGCCCGCCTCCGCGGAGAAGCGGTGCACGTCGGTGAGCGGGCTGGGGCGGCCGGTGTAGTCCTTGAGCAGCGCGTCCAGCTCGGCGGCGAAGGCCGGGTCGGCCTTGGCCTTCTCGTACTCCTCGGCGACCTGCTCCACGGCGGCGACCAGCGCCTCCGGGATGAAGCGGCCCCCGTAGGCGCCGAAGTAGCCGCGGGCGTCCGGCACCTCGGCGCCGGGCAGGTAGTCCTTCTCGGACATGGTGAAGTCCTTCTGGAAGATGACGGCAGTGACGTCGGAACGGCTGGTTCAGCCGCGCGTCCTGCGCCATCGCCGGCCCTGCACCTGCCCGGGCTCGCAGCCGATCACGTAGCGCACCCGCCTGCCCAGCACCCGGCGTGCGGGCGCGCGGCAGCCGCGCGGGCGGCAGCCGGGGGCGAGACGGGAGGCGAGTTTCATGGCGGCGGGGTCAGTCCTTGTGCCGCAGGGCGGGGTGGGCACCGGCCGCGACCAGGTCGGCCACGGCGGCGCGCGGGTCCTTGCCGGTCACCAGCGACTCGCCGACCAGCACCGCGTCGGCGCCGAGGTTGGCGTAGGAGATCACGTCCAGCGGGCCCCGCACGCCGGACTCGGCGACCTTGACGATGCCGTCCGGGATCGCGTGGACGACGTTGCCGAAGGTGTTGCGGTCCACTTCGAGGGTCTTCAGGTTGCGGGCGTTGACGCCGATGATCCTCGCGCCGGCGTCCACCGCGCGGGCGATCTCCTCCTCGTCGTGCACCTCGACCAGCGGGGTGAGGCCGATCGACTCGGCGCGCTCGATCAGCGACACGAGGGCCGGCTGGTCGAGGGCGGCGACGATCAGCAGCGCGAGGTCGGCGCCGTGGGCGCGGGCCTCCCACAGCTGGTAGGCGGTGACGATGAAGTCCTTGCGCAGCAGCGGGGTGTCCACCGCGGCGCGGACGGCGTCCAGGTCGGCGAGCGACCCGCCGAAGCGGCGCTGCTCGGTCAGGACGCTGATCGCGGCGGCACCGCCGGCCGCGTAGTCGGCCGCCAGGGCGGCCGGGTCGGCGATCGCGGCCAGTGCACCCTTGGACGGGCTGGAGCGCTTGACCTCGCAGATCACCCGCACGCCGTCGCCCTTGAGGGCGGCGACGCCGTCCTTGGCGTCCGGGGCCTTGGCGGCGAGCTCCTTGAGCTCGTCCAGGGAGACCCGGGCCTGCCGTTCGGCGAGATCCTCGCGGACCCCGTCGATGATCGTGTCGAGCACACTCACGCGAGCGCCCCCATCATTAATCTGCTAGTCGTTCTAGCGATGAGCCGGGGGGCCATGAGGGCCACCGGCCCTTCGATGGTATCGGCACCCGGGGGCGCGGGGCGCATCCGCCCGGCGCGCGTCTCGCGGAACGGACGCCCCCAACGGCGGCCCCGAACTGCGGTTTCACCGTATTCACACCGAGTGTCCGGCTCAGACCGACGCCGGCGCCAGCCCCGCCCCGACCGGCAGGTTGCGCACCACCGTGAAGACCAGCAGGAGCAGCGCCACCAGCACCCAGCGCCGCGCACCGAGCGCGAGCCGCGGCGTCGGCCCGCCGCGCACCGCCGCCCACACCCAGCGCAGCCAGAGCACCGCCAGCACCGCGAACAGCAGCACCGCGGGCGCGTTGTCGTGCAGCGCGCCGCTGAGGTCCCCATGGGTGAGCGCGTGGACGCAGCGCAGTCCGCCGCAGCCCGGGCACCACCAGCCGGTGAGCGTCAGGAACGGGCAGGTCGGGTAGTGGCCGGGGGCGTTCGGGTCCACCGCGGCGACGTACACGGTGGGGGCGGCCACCGCGGCCAGGGCGGTCAGCGGCGCGCCCAGCCGGCGCAGGACGGGCGGCCGGGCGGGGGCGGCGGAGGAGGCGGTCACGCCCCTGATTCTGCCCGTCCGGTGCGGCCGGCGGGCACCGTGACACAGCGGGGCGGCAGACCGCGCCCGGGCGGGAAACGAAAACGGCGGGCAGGCGCCCGCCGTTCACAGGGTTCCGGGGAGGTCAGGCGGCGGCCAGCGCGGCCTGCTCCTCCGGGGTGTACACCATGGTGCTGGGCTGCTTGCCCATGCCCGCCATCGACATGGCCTTGCCGACCACGCCACCGATCAGGACGACCGCCAGGCCGGCACAGACCAGCAGCACCGACGGCAGGATCATCGCGACACCCGCGATCGCAAAACCGACGAAGGCGATGGTCACGCCGGTCCAGGCGGCGGGGTTGTGGCCGTGTGCTGCTGCTGCCATCTGATGCTGCTCCTTGGTTCTCCGGGGCCCGGCCGGGCCTGCCGGCCCCTGGCGGGTTGACGTGTTCCATTGTGCCGGGCCACACACCGGCGCCCCAAGGCGGGTACTCGTCTATCGGGTCACACTGCGCCCGCACCGCGGCCACCGGGCGGCGGGCACCGTCGCGCCGCGGCGCGACGCCTCAGAGCGCGGTCGGGTCCTCGCCGCGGTCCAGCGCCTTCCAGAGGTCGGCCGGGGACTCCGCGGCCTTCGTCGGCGCCTTGCGGGTGGGGGCCTCGTAGCGGCTGCCCATGGCCGGCCAACCGCGCCCGTACCAGGTGGTGAGCAGCCCGGCCAGCGCCAGCAGCACCCCGCCGAGCAGGGCCACCCAGGGCCAGGCGGTGTGGGTGATCCCGGCCGCCGTGGTGCCGGAGAGGGCGAGCTTGCGGGCCGCCTCGCCGTCCAGCGCGGCGGTGTCGCCCGCCCCGGCCGCGGCGGCGGCCGCCGCCCCGAGACCGGCGAGGAGCGTCAGCGCCCCGACCGCGACCCGACCGGCGCCGCGCACCGCGAACACCGCGACGGCCGCCGCCAGCGCCACCAGCGCCAGCCCGCCGGGCAGCTCGGAGATCCTCCCGCCGGTGACGGACACCTTCAGGGTGCCGGCCACGCCCTCGGCCCAGACCCGGCCGACGGCGGTCAGCACCAGCACCGCGCCCAGCACGGTCAGCAGCAGCATCAGGCCGAGCGTGCGCCGCCCGGCCTTGGCGGGGGCGGCGGGATCGGCTTCGGCACGGGACTGGGTAGGAACGCTCACCCGTCCACTATCCCCCGCCCGGCCCCCGGGCCCGCACCCGGGGTCGGCGGCCCGGCGGGAAAGTCGTCGGTGCGCAGCACCAGCGTCCGCCCCGGCAGCGGCAGGAACAGGTCGTTGCCGAACGGCACCCGCTCCGCCTCCCGGTACGTCCCGCCCTGCAGCGGGTGGCTGTGCACCGTGCAGACCGCCGCGGCCGGGTCGACCACCACGTACAGCGGGATCCCGGAGGCGGCGAGGTACCGCTGTTTGCGGACGAAGTCGTCGTCCTGGCGCGAGCGCGGGACGACCTCCAGCACCGCCTCCAGGTCACGCGCCTCGAACCGCTGCCGGGCGTTGCGCCGCGCGCCGGGCGCGACCAGGGCGAGGTCCGGCGCGTAGCCGTACTGCGGGGACGGGAAGTCCACGACGACGCCGGAGAGCACGGTGCCGTGCCCGGCGAGCTGCTCGCGGACCTGCTGTTCGGCGCCCCGGACGACGCCCGGCTGCTCCGCCGTCCGCGGCGTCATGATGATCTTCCCGGCGGTGATCTCCACCTGGTACCCGCGCGGGATCCTCACACCCTCCAGGGCGTCCCAGGCCGATCCGGCGTCCTGCTCCTCCGACATCCCGCCTCCTTGCCGCGGCTCACAGCGTCGGCGTGCGCAGCGTATTCGCGGTGGCCACCGCCCGCAGGACGGCCGCGGCCTTGTTGCGGCACTCGGTGTCCTCGCCGTGCGGGTCCGAGTCGGCGACCACGCCCGCGCCCGCCTGCACGTACGCGGTGCCGTCGCGCAGGACGGCGGTGCGGATGGCGATCGCGGTGTCGGAGTCCCCGGCGAAGTCCAGGTAGCCGACGCAGCCGCCGTACAGGCCCCGGCGGGTGGGCTCCAGCTCCTCGATGATGCGCATGGCGCGCGGCTTCGGCGCGCCGGAGAGGGTGCCCGCGGGGAAGCAGGCGGTCAGCACGTCGAAGGCGGTCCGCCCCTCGGCGACCTTGCCGGTGACCGTGGAGACGATGTGCATGACGTGGCTGTACCGCTCGATCTGCATGAAGTCGACCACCTCGACGCTGCCCGGCTCGCAGACCCGCCCGAGGTCGTTGCGGCCGAGGTCGACCAGCATCAGGTGCTCGGCCCGCTCCTTGGGGTCGGCGAGCAGCTCGGCGGCCAGCCCGGCGTCCTCGTGCGGGGTGGCGCCGCGGTGCCGGGTGCCGGCGATCGGGTGCAGCATCGCCTCGCCCTCGGTGACCTTGACCAGGGCCTCCGGGCTGGAGCCGACCACGTCGAAGCCGCCCTCGGCCCCGCCGTCCGGGCCGGGGAACCGGAAGAGGTACATGTACGGGCTGGGGTTGGTGGTGCGCAGCACGCGGTAGACGTCCAGCGCGGAGGCGGGGCAGGGGGCTTCGAACCGCTGCGAGGGCACCACCTGGAACGCCTCGCCGGCCCTGATCCGCTCCTTGACCTCCTCGACGGCGGCCCGGTACGGCTCGCCGCCGAACGGCGAGCGGACCTCGCCGGGGCCGGACGGGGTGAAGGTGGCCAGGCCCGGGTCGACCGGCTGCAGCAGGTCGGCCTCCATCGCGTCGAGCCGGGCCACCGCGTCCGCGTAGGCCTCGTCGACGCCGCTGGCCAGGTCGTTGTGGTTGACCGCGTTGGCGATCAGCAGCACGGTGCCGTCGGCGTGGTCCAGGACCGCGAGGTCGGTGGCCAGCAGCATGGTCAGCTCGGGGAGCTTCAGGTCGTCCGGGTTGAGGTCGGGCAGCTTCTCCAGCCGGCGGACGACGTCGTAGCCGAGGTAGCCGACCAAGCCGCCGGTGAGCGGGGGCAGGCCGTCGTCGGTGTGGCGCGGGGTGTGCAGCGCCACCAGGGTGGCGCGCAGCACCTCCAGCGGGTCGCCGGTGGTGGGGATGCCGACCGGCGGGGCGCCGTGCCAGCGGGCCTCGCCGTCCTCGCCGGCGGTGAGCACGGCCGCGCTGCGGACGCCGACGAAGGAGTACCGGGACCAGCTGCGGCCCTGCTCGGCGGACTCCAGCAGGAAGGTGCCGGGGCGCTCGCCGCCGAGGCTGCGGTAGAGGCCGATCGGGGTGAGGCCGTCCGCGAGGAGCCTGCGGGTGACCGGGATGACCCGGGTGTCGACGGCGAGCTTGCGGAAGGCTTCGAGGTCCATGGCGGGCGGCACCTTAAAGGGTAGGAACGGGTCAGGAGAGCGGGAGCACGTCGGCGTCGAAGCAGGTGCGGTCGCCGGTGTGGCAGGCGGCGCCGGTCTGGTCCACCCGGACCAGCAGGGTGTCGCCGTCGCAGTCCAGCGCGACGGACTTGACCTCCTGGACGTGGCCGGAGGTGTCGCCCTTGACCCAGTACTCGCGGCGGCTGCGGCTCCAGTAGGTGCAGCGGCCGGTGGTGAGGGTGCGGTGCAGCGCCTCGTCGTCCATCCAGCCCAGCATCAGGACCTCACCGGTGTCGTACTGCTGCGCGACGGCCGGGAGCAGGCCGTCGTCGGTGCGCTTGAGCCGGGCGGCGATCGCGGGGTCCAGGGCGGTGGAGCCGGGGGCGGCGGGCGTGGTGGGGGTGGACATGGGGCCATTGTGTCAGCCCGGCCCGGCCCGCCGGTCCCCCGTCCGGATCGCGGCCGGGCCGGCGGGCGCGCGTGGACGGGGGACCGGCGGGCGGGCGGACCTCCCGTCGGGGCCCGGCCGTTCAGAGCGGCCGTTCGCAGCCGGCGGGCCAGATCCGGTGGACGAAGAGCCCGGCCCGCTGCGCCAGTGCGGCGACCCGGGCGGGCTCGCTGCCGGGCCCGCCGTCCCAGACCGCGATCAGTTCGTCGATCATGCCGACCATGGCCCGCCCGGTGTCGTCGCCGAGGCCGCCGTGCTCGGGCGCGGCCAGCCGGTGGACGGCGTTGGCCTCGTTCATCAGCCGCATCCGGGTGCCCCGGTGCGCGTCGTCGGCGCGGCCCACGACGGGCGCCCCCGCGGGGACGATGACCTCCAGCTTGCCGCCGTGCTCCAGTACCGACCTGGCGAACCAGGTCTCCGGGCCCTCGTCGGCGCAGGTGACGCCGACCAGTTCGTACGGGCCGAAGGTGGTGACCAGCTTCCAGAGGTCCCCGCGGACCAGCATCTCGGTGATGCCACCCGACAGGCCCCGGTGACCGGTGATTCCGACGCGCATCCGCATGCTCCTGGGATCGTGTCGTGCCGGGGCGAGCCTATCCGAACGCCGGCCGCCCGCCCCGGCGCGCCGGTCTGTTCGTACGAGTTGTGCCAACCGCCTGCCGGGCGGCCCCGGGTTGGGCCATCCTCGTGGCCATGACCTCCGAGCAGCCGTCCCCCGAGCCGCCGGTCCCCGCGCGGCCGGACGAAGCCGCCGCCCGCCCGTCGCGGGGCCTGGTCCTCGCCGTCTCGGCCGTGCTGGCCGTCCTGCTCGCGGTGGTGGCCACCGTGCTGCTCTGGCCGGAGAGGAAGCCGTCCGCGCTGCCTCCCCCGCCCGCCCCCGCCGCCACCACCCCGAGCCCGACCCCCACACCCACCCCGACGCCCACCCCGACGCCCACCAAGGCGGTGCCGTACACCTTCTTCACGGCCGGCTCCTGCTTCGACCACCCGCAGCTGAACAAGTCGGTCACCAAGCCGGAGGCGCGTCCCTGCGAGGGCGCGCACGACGGCGAGGCGATCGGCACCCTGCTGCTGCCGGACGGGCTGACCGGTGACAGCCAGATCAGCAAGGCGATGCGGGACGGGTGCAAGGAGCCGCAGGCCGCGGCGGAAACCCGCCAGGGCGGCGGCGGGCCGTACTACGGGTACCCGGTCGGCCCGTCGATGACCTTCTACCAGCAGGGCTGGCGGGACTACACCTGCACCCTGACGGCCAGCAACCACCCGGGCGGCACCAGGCTCACCGGGCACCTGAAGTAGCCCCCGTCCGCACACCCCCGGGGCACCCGGGCCCTACGCTTCTGACCATGTCGAACCACGCCCTCGCCGAGCGCCACCGGCTGGCCGAACTGCTGGCCGCCGCCGGGCCGGACGCCCCCACCCTCTGTGCCGGGTGGTCCACCCGCGACCTCGCCGCCCACCTGGTGATCCGGGAGGGCCGGCCGGACGCCGCGGCGGGCATCCGGCTCGGCCCGCTGGCCGGCTGGACCCACCGGGTGCAGGACGGGTACGCCGAGCGCCCCTACGAGGAGCTGGTGCGGCGGTTCCGCTCCGGCCCGCCGCTGCTCTCGCTGTTCGCGCTGCCCGGCGCCGACGAGGCCGGCAACACCGTCGAGTACTTCGTACACGCCGAGGACGTCCGCCGGGCGGGCCCGCAGTGGCGGCCGCAGCCGGTGCCGCCGGGGCGGGCCGAGGCGCTCTGGCGCCGGCTGCCGCTGCTCGCCCGGCTGGAGGCGGGCCGCCGCTCCCCCGCCCGGCTGGAGCTGCGCCACCCCGACGGACGGAGCCTGACGGTCGGCCCGGCGGGCGCGCCGACCGTCCGGATCACCGGCGAGCCGGGCGAGCTGCTGCTCTTCGTCTACGGCCGCGGCGAGCGGACGGAGCTGTCCGTCGACGGCCCGCCGGACGCCGTCACCGCCCTGCGGCACGTCCTCCCGCTGCCCCCGGCGACGTCGTAGGGCCGCCGGGCGACACGGGACCGGCGGCTCGGCTGCGTCCGGCTGCGGATGTGGGTGGCGGGGTGCAGACTCGCAGATGGCCGGGGTGGGGTGCGTGCGCGCCCCCGCGAAACCGCCCGGCCGCCCTTTCCCGTCGAAGGAGCACCACCCCCATGCTCACTACCGACTTCCCCACCGGCGCGCCCTGCTGGATCGACCTGGGCACCCCGGACCCGGCCGCGGCCGCCGCGTTCTACGGCGCGGTGTTCGGCTGGACGTACCAGGGCCTCGGCCCGGAGGCCGGCGGCTACGGATTCCTGCAGGCCGACGGCAAGACCGTGGCCGCGATCGGGCCGCTCACCGAGGAGGGCGCGCGGTCCAGCTGGACAACGTACTTCAGGACGCCCGACGCGGATGCCACCGCCAAGGCCGTCGAGCAGGCCGGCGGCACCGTCCGGGTCGCGCCGTTCGACGTCATGGACGCCGGGCGGATGGCCCAGATCACCGACCCGCAGGGGGCGCAGTTCGCGCTCTGGCAGGCCGGCACCACCCAGGGCCTGGACGCGGTGTCCACCGACAACGCGCTGGTCTGGGCCGAGCTGCACACCAGTGACCAGCAGGCCGGCTTCGGCTTCTACCGGACGCTGTTCGGGTGGCGCTCGGAGAAGTTCCCGGCCCCGGGGATGGAGTACCTGGTGGTCTCCACCGCCGACGGCGACCAGCGGGCGACGAGCTTCGGCGGCATCGCACCGATCATGGGCGAGGGCCAGCCGCCGTCCTGGACGCCGTACTTCGCCACCGAGCAGGTGGACGAGCTGGTCGGCCGGGGCCAGACGGCCGGGGGCACGGTGCTGATGGGCCCCGAGCAGGTCCCGGACGTCGGCCGGATCGCCTGGCTGGCGGACCCGTTCGGCGCGCCGTTCGCCCTGATCAAGGGCGAGCCGCCGAAGGAGTCCTGAGCGCGTGCGCCGGTGCCGTCCGCGTCCGGTGAGGACGTGGACGGCACCGGCCGGGGCTCAGCGGACGAGCTGCCCGGCCTCGCGCAGCGCGTTCTTGACCTCGCCGATCCGCAGGTCGCCGAAGTGGAAGACGCTGGCGGCGAGCACGGCGTCCGCGCCGGCCTCCACCGCCGGGGCGAAGTCGCCCAGCTTGCCGGCGCCCCCGGAGGCGATCACCGGGACGGAGACGGCCTTGCGGACCGCCCGGATCATGTCCAGGTCGTAGCCGTCCTTGGTGCCGTCCGCGTCCATCGAGTTGAGCAGGATCTCGCCCGCGCCCAGCTCGGCCGCCCGGCCGGCCCACTCGACGGCGTCCAGGCCGGTGCCCTGGCGCCCTCCGTGGGTGGTGACCTCGAAGCCGGACGGCGTCTCGGTGCCCTCCGGGCAGCGCCGGGCGTCCACCGAGAGCACCAGCACCTGGCGGCCGAAGCGCTGCGCGATCTCGCGGATCAGCTCCGGGCGGGCGATCGCCGCGGTGTTGACGCCGACCTTGTCGGCGCCGGCCCGCAGCAGCTTGTCGACGTCCTCGACGGCGCGGATGCCGCCGCCGACGGTGAGCGGGATGAAGACCTGCTCGGCGGTGCGGCGCACCACGTCGTAGGTGGTCTCGCGGTCCCCCGAGGAGGCGGTGATGTCGAGGAAGGTCAGCTCGTCGGCGCCCTCGGCGTCGTAGAGCTTGGCCATCTCGACCGGGTCGCCGGCGTCGCGCAGGTTCTGGAAGTTGACGCCCTTGACCACTCGGCCGGCGTCGACGTCCAGGCAGGGGATGACTCGTACTGCGAGGGTCACGGCTGTTTGCCTTCCAGAGCTTCCATGGTGCTTGCGAGCCCGGCGCGGTAGGCGTCGATCTCGACCTCGACCATCATCCGGGTGTCGATCAGCCCGGCGACCACCACCATGGTGGCGACCGGGCGGGCGGCCTCGAAGAGGGCGCGGTGGGCGCGGCCCACCTCGTCGGCGTCGCGGACGTGGGTGATGTACATCCGGGTGCGGACCACGTCGTCCGCGGTCAGTCCGTACGCGGCCAGGGCCTGGAGGCCGACGCCGAAGGCGGCGAGGGTCTGCCCGTACGGGTCGCCCTCGTGCTCGATCTTCCCGTCGACCCAGGCGGTGGAGCCGGCCACGTGCACGTGGTCCCCGGCCGCGACCGCCCGCGAGTAGCCGAACTCGCCCTCCCAGGGGGAGAATCCGGCGACCCGGCCGCGCACGACCTGACATTCCGTCATCCTGAAACCGCCTCCAGGGCCTCTTCGAGGGTGAACTTCTGCTCGTAGAGTGCCTTGCCGACGATGGCGCCCTCGACTCCCTCGCCGACCAGCGTGGCGATCGCCCGCAGGTCGTCCAGCGAGGAGACGCCGCCGGAGGCGACGACCGGCTTGTCGGTGGCGGCGCAGACGTCGCGCAGCAGCTGGAGGTTGGGGCCGGTCAGGGTGCCGTCGCGGTTGACGTCGGTGACGACGTAGCGGGCGCAGCCCTCGGCGTCCAGGCGGGCCAGCACGTCGAAGAGCTGGCCGCCGTCGCGGGTCCAGCCGCGGCCGCGCAGGGTGGTGCCGACCACGTCCAGGCCGACCGCGATCTTGTCGCCGTGCTCGGCGATGACCTTGGCGACCCACTCGGGGCTCTCCAGGGCGGCGGTGCCCAGGTTGACCCGGGTGCAGCCGGTGGCGAGGGCGGCGGCCAGCGACTCGTCGTCGCGGATGCCGCCGGACAGCTCGACCTTGATGTCCAGCGCGCCGGTGACCTCGCGGAGCAGGTCGCGGTTGGAGCCCGTCCCGAAGGCGGCGTCGAGGTCGACCAGGTGGAGCCACTCGGCGCCGGCGCTCTGCCAGGCGAGGGCTGCGGCGAGCGGCTCGCCGAAGGAGGTCTCGGTGCCGGAGGCGCCCTTGACCAGGCGGACGGCCTGGCCGTCGCGGACGTCGACGGCGGGGAGCAGTTCGAGGCGGCTCATCGTTGCAACTCTCAGATCGTCAGAGGGGGTCGGCCCGGTCAGAGGGTGTCGACCCAGTTGGTCAGCAGGGCGGCGCCGGCGTCGCCGGACTTCTCGGGGTGGAACTGGGTGGCCCACAGCGGGCCGTTCTCGACGGCCGCGACGAACGGCTCCCCGTGGGTGGACCAGGAGACGAGCGGGGGGTTGATCCGCGCGCTGTGCACCTCCAGCTCCCAGCTGCGCACCGCGTAGGAGTGCACGAAGTAGAAGCGGGTGTCGGCGTCCATGCCGGCGAACATCCGGCCGCCCTCGGGGGCGTCCACGGTGTTCCAGCCCATGTGCGGCACGACCGGCGCGTTCAGCGGCTCGACGGTGCCGGGCCACTCGTCGCAGCCGGCGGTCTCGACGCCGTGCTCGACCCCCTTCTCGAAGAGGATCTGCATGCCGACGCAGATGCCCATGACCGGACGGCCCCCGGCGAGGCGGCGGCCGATGATCCAGTCGCCGCGGACGGCCTTCAGCCCGCGCATGCAGGCCTCGAAGGCGCCGACGCCGGGGACGAGCAGGCCGTCCGCGTCCATGGCGGTCTGGAAGTCGGAGGTGACGGTGACGTTCGCGCCGGTGCGCTCCAGGGCGCGCTGGGCCGAGCGGAGGTTGCCCGACCCGTAGTCGAGTACGACGACGTTCTTGCCCATGTTCAGGTGTCCACTTTCTCGGTGGCTGCTCGGCGGTTTCCGGAGCGGCTCTGTACGGCGGCGTTGCGCCGCGGCGGCGGCCGGGGCACGGGCGTCAGAGGCGCGGCGGCGTCAGAGACGCATGACGCCGGAGGCCAGGCAGAGCACCGAGCCTATGGCGAGCACGGCGATGACGCCCTTCGGGATCTTCTGCTTCCAGAAGGAGATCACCCC
The DNA here is from genome assembly GCF_042266225.1 of Kitasatospora sp. NPDC056181. NCBI lineage: Bacteria > Bacillati > Actinomycetota > Actinomycetes > Kitasatosporales > Streptomycetaceae > Kitasatospora > Kitasatospora sp. NPDC056181. The sequence goes on along the minus strand of NZ_JBHJUK010000033.1, from coordinate 9,742 downwards.
GCCCGCCAGGAAGAGTCCGACGAAGATGAGGACGATCGCGGCCTTGCTCACAGCGCACCCTTGGTCGAGGGGAGGATGCCGGCCGCGCGCGGGTCGCGCTCGGCGGCGTAGCGCAGCGCCCGGGCCAGAGCCTTGAACTGGCACTCCACGATGTGGTGGGCGTTGCGTCCGTAGGGTACGTGGACGTGCAGCGCGATCTGCGCCTGGGCCACGAACGACTCCAGGATGTGCCGGGTCATGGTGGTGTCGTAGGCGCCGATCATCGGCGCCATGTTCTCCGGCTCGGTGTGCACCAGGTAGGGGCGGCCGGAGAGGTCGACGGTGACCTGGGCGAGCGACTCGTCCAGCGGCACGGTGCAGTTGCCGAAGCGGTAGATGCCGACCTTGTCGCCGAGGGCCTGCTTGAAGGCGGCGCCCAGCGCGAGGGCGGTGTCCTCGATGGTGTGGTGGGTGTCGATGTGCAGGTCGCCGTCGGTCTTCACGGTGAGGTCGAAGAGGCCGTGGCGGCCGAGCTGGTCGAGCATGTGGTCGTAGAACCCGACGCCCGTGGAGATGTCGGTCCTGCCGGTGCCGTCGAGGTCTATCTCGACCAGGACCGAGGTCTCCTTGGTGGTGCGCTCGATGCGTCCGATACGGGACATACGGGGTTACAGCTCCTTGATCACAGTGCTGACGGCGTCCAGGAAGGCGTCGTTCTCGGCGGGGGTGCCGGCGGTGACGCGCAGCCACCCGGGGACACCGTTGTCCCGGACGAGGACGCCGCGGTCGAGGATGGCCTGCCAGACGGCGTGGGTGTCGGCGAAGCGGCCGAACTGGACGAAGTTGGCGTCCGATTCGGTCACCTCCAGGCCCAGTGCGCGCAGCGCGGCGACCAGCCGGTCGCGCTCGTCCTTGAGCCGGCCGACGTAGCCGAGCAGGGTGTCGGTGTGCTCCAGGCAGGCCAGCGCGGTGGCCTGGGTGACGGCCGACAGGTGGTAGGGCAGCCGGACCAGCTGCACCGCGTCCACCACGGCGGCGTCGGCGGCCAGGTAGCCCAGGCGCAGGCCCGCCGCGCCGAAGGCCTTGGACATGGTGCGGGTGACCACCAGGTTGGGGCGGCCCTCCAGCAGCGGCAGCAGCGAGGCGCGGTGCGAGAACTCGACGTACGCCTCGTCGACGACGACCAGGCTGGGCCGGGCCGCCTGCGCGGCCTCGTACAGCCGCAGCACGGTGTCGGCGGCGACGGCGGTGCCGGTCGGGTTGTTCGGCGAGCAGACGAAGACGACGTTCGGCCGGTGCTCGGCGATGGCCTCGACGGCGGCCTCCACGTCGATGGTGAAGTCCTCGTTGCGCGGACCGGAGATCCAGTCGGTGCCGGTGCCCCGGGAGATCAGGGCGTGCATCGAGTACGAGGGCTCGAAGCCGATCGCGGTGCGGCCGGGGCCGCCGAAGGTCTGGAGCAGTTGCTGGAGGATCTCGTTGGAGCCGTTGGCGGCCCAGACCTGCTCGCGGGTGCGGGCGAAGCCGGTGGTGGCGGTCAGGTAGGCGGCCAGGCCGGTGCGCAGCTCGACCGCGTCCCGGTCGGGGTAGCGGTTGAGGGTGCGGGCGGCCTCGGCGACGCGCTCGGCGATCCGGGCCACCAGCTCCTCGGGGAGCCGGTACGGGTTCTCGTTGGTGTTCAGCTGGACGGGGACGTCCAGCTGCGGGGCACCGTACGGGGACTGCCCGCGCAGCTCGTCGCGGATGGGGAGGTCGTCGATCTTCGTCACGTGCCGGGTACCGTCCAGTCGAAGCGGGCCTTGATCGCGTCGCCGTGACCGGGCAGGTCCTCGGCGTCGGCGAGGTTGACGACGTGCGCGGCGATGCCGGCCAGTGCCTCGCGGTCGTACTCGACAACCTGGACGCCGCGCAGGAAGGTCTGCACGGAGAGCCCCGAGGAGTGGCAGGCGCAGCCGCCGGTCGGCAGCACGTGGTTGGAGCCGGCCGCGTAGTCGCCCAGCGAGACCGGGGTCCACCGGCCGATGAAGATCGCGCCCGCGTTGCGGACCCTGGCGGCGACGGCGTGCGCGTCCCGGGTCTGGATCTCCAGGTGCTCGGCGGCGTACGCGTTGACGACGACCAGGCCCTGGTCGAGGTCGTCGACCAGGATGATGCCGGACTGGCGGCCGCCCAGCGCCTCGGCCACCCGCTCGGCGTGCTTCGTCCGGGCGACCTGCGTCTTCAGCTCGGCCTCCACCGCGTCGGCCAGCGCGGCCGAGTCGGTGACCAGCACCGAGCCGGAGGTCGGGCCGTGCTCGGCCTGGCTGATGAGGTCGGCGGCGACGTCCACCGGGTTCGCGCTGTCGTCGGCGAGGACGGCGATCTCGGTCGGGCCGGCCTCGGAGTCGATGCCGATCCGGCCGGCGAAGTAGCGCTTGGCCGCGGCGACGTAGATGTTGCCCGGGCCGGTGACCATGGTGACCGGCTCGCACTCCTCGGTGCCGAGCGCGAACATGGCGACCGCCTGGGCGCCGCCGACCGCGTACACCTCGGTGACGCCGAGCAGCGCGCAGGCCGCCAGGATGGTCGGGTGCACCCGGCCGCCGAAGGCCTTCTGCGGGGGCGAGGTCACGGCGATGCCCCGGACGCCCGCCTCCTGGGCCGGCACCACGTTCATCACGACGGAGGACGGGTAGACGGCCAGGCCGCCCGGCACGTACAGGCCGACCCGGTCCACCGGCACCCAGCGCTGGGTGACCGTGCCGCCCGGCACCACCTGGGTGGTGTGGCCGGTGCGGCGCTGGTCGGCGTGGACGATGCGGGCGCGACGGATCGACTCCTCCAGCGCGGCGCGGACCTTCGGGTCCAGCGTCTCCAGGGCCTCGGCGAGCTGCTCGGCGGGCACCCGGGTGGACTCCAGCCGCACGCCGTCGAACCGCTCGGTGATCTCGATCAGCGCCGCGACCCCGCGATGGCGCACGTCCTCGGCGATCGGCCGCACCTTCTCCAGGGCGGCCGCGACGTCGAAGTCGGCACGGGGCAGCAGGTCGCGCGGGTCGTCGAGGGATCCGCGCAGGTCGATTCGTGAGATCACGCAGCCCAGTGTAAGGAGTGGCCGGATCTGGCCGCCCCGGCATTTCAGTCCGTGATACGAAAGGCGAGACGACCGGGGGAGACGGGGGAACGATGGCGGAACGGGCACCGGACGGCTGGACCGCGGTGGAGCAGGGCCTGTGGGAGGCGTTCCGGCAGGGCGGGGTGCACGACCTGCGGACGGGCGACGCCGAGCAGGACGACCCGTTCGGCGGTGTCGCCTGGGGCCCGGAGCGCACCGTCCGCGCCGAGGTGCTCTCCCGGCTGCTGCTGGCCGGGCCGGCCGCCGCCCCCGGCCGGGTCGCCTCGCTCAAGCTGAGCGGCGTCCGGGTCACCGGCCCGCTGCGGCTGGCCGGCGGCACCATCGACCACTACGTCGAGATGCACGACTGCCGCTTCGAACAGAAGATCCTGATGTCCGAGGCCGAGGCGGGCACGCTGCGCTTCGTCGGCTGCCTGATCCCGCGCCTGGAGGCCTCCCGCCTCGCCACCTCGGGCGACCTGCACCTGGCCCGCTGCCGGATACCCGAGGGCGTCCGGCTCACCGACGCCCGGATCGGCACCGACCTGCTGCTCAACCAGACCGTGCTGGGCGGCGACCGGTTCGGCCGGGCGCTGTCCGCCGACGGCATGGCCGTCAACCAGGACTGCGAGGCCGACCGGCTGGAGTCCCGCGGCGAGGTCAGCCTGCGCACCGCCCGGATAGGCGGCCGGCTCTCGCTGCGCGGCGCCCAGCTGCACGCCGTCCCCGCCAACCGCTGCGCCCTCAACCTGGTCCGGATCACCGTCGGCCACACCCTCTACCTGAGCGGCTCGGTGGACGGCGGCTGGTACGGCTCGCAGACGTACTACGGCTCCGGCTACGGCGAGATCCCGCCGGCCGGCGCTCCGAGCACGCCGTTCCGGTCCCACGGCGAGGTCCGGCTCTCCGACGCCCGGTTCGAGGCCGCCTGCCTGCTCTCCGACGCCGAGTTCCACCTCGGCCCGGAGCAGGAGCTCTCGCTGCGCCGCGTCCACACCCCGGAGCTGCGGTTCACCTGCCGCTTCCCGGCGGGCGGCACCGTCTCGCTCTCCCGCGCCAAGGTCGGCAACCTCGTCGACGCCCCCGGCTCCTGGCCGCAGGGCAAGCACCTGGGCCTCACCGGCTTCACCTACGAGTGCCTGCGCCCGGCCGCCCCGTTCACCGTCCAGCAGCGGATCGCGTGGCTGGAGGGCTCGTCGGTGGAGTTCCAGCCCGAGTCCTACGAGCAGCTGGCCGCCGCCCTGCGCCGCGACGGCGCCGACGACGACGCCCGCGAGGTGCTCTACGCCAAGCAGCGCCGCCGCCGGCAGACCCTGCCGCTGCCCGCCCGGGTCTGGGGCCGGATCCAGGACGTCACCGTCGGCTACGGCTTCCGCCCCGGCCGGGCGGCGCTCTGGCTGCTGCTCGCCTGGGCGCTCGGCAGCGTCTACTTCGCCACGCACGAGCTCCAGCCGCTCAAGGCCGACGAGCGGCCGCACTGGAACCCGGTGCTGTACGCGCTCGGCCAGCTGCTGCCCGTCATCGACCTCGGCCAGCAGGGCTGGAACCCCGGCGGGGCCGACCAGTGGGTCACCTCCGGCCTGGTCGTCGTCGGCTGGATCCTCGCCACCACCGTCGCCGCCGGGGCCAGCCGGATGCTCCAGCGCGGATAGCCGCGGGCTGCGGCCCGGGCCGCCCGGACTCCCCGTGCGCAAACCCGGGCGCACGGCGGGCACCCGGGGAACTACGCTGTCGGCCGTGACAGAACGGCTGCCGCTCTTCCCGCTGAACACCGTGCTCTACCCGGGCCTGGTGCTGCCCCTGAACGTCTTCGAGGAGCGCTACCGCCGTCTGCTGGCCGACCTGCTCGCCCTCCCCGAGGACGAGCCGCGCCGGTTCGGCGTGCTCGCCATCAAGGACGGCCGCGAGGTCGCGCCGGTCCGCGCCGACGACGGCCCGGCCGGCCCGCTCGACGGTCTCGGCACCGCCACCGGCGACCCGCTGGAGGCCCTGCACCACGTCGGCTGCGTGGCCGACGTCGCCTCCGCCCAGGAGCAGCCCGACGGCCGGTACGAGCTGCTGGTCACCGGTACCACCCGGTTCCGGCTCCGCTCGGTGGACACCGCGGGCCCGTACCTGACCGGTGAGATCGAGCCGATCGACGAGGAGCCCGGCGAGGGCGCGGGCGCGCTCGCCTCCGGCGTCGAACGGGCCTTCCGCGCCTACCAGAAGCGGTTGGCCGGCGCCCGGGAGGCCAGCACGGTCGGCCGCCAGGAGCTGCCGGACGACCCGCAGGTGCTCTCCTACCTGGTGGCCGCGGCCTCGGTGTTCGAGACCCCGGTGAAGCAGCAGCTGCTCGCCTGCCCCGACACCGCGCAGCGGCTGCGCACCGAGCTGGAGCTGCTGCGCCGCGAGACGGCCGTGCTCAGCTGGCTGCCCTCGCTCCCGGCGGTCGACCTCACCCGCCAGTCCTTCAGCCCGAACTGACCCGGCCGCACGCCGAAGCCCCGTCCCGGAGACCTCCACCATGGCCAGGAAAGCGAAGAAGGGCGGCCAGGGCACGCCCGCCACGGTCGCCCTGGAGAGCGCCGCCGTCGCGTTCACCGTGCACGCCTACGAGCACGACCCGGCCGCCGCGTCCTACGGTGGCGAGGCCGCCGAAGCGCTCGGCGTCCCGGCCGACCGGGTGTTCAAGACCCTGGTCGCCGACGTCGACGGCGTCCTCACCGTGGGCGTCGTCCCGGTGGCCGGCCAGCTCGACCTCAAGGCGCTCGCCGCGGCGGTCGGCGGCAAGCGGGCCGCGATGGCCGACCCCGCCGCGGCCGAGCGCAGCAGCGGCTACGTCCTCGGGGGCATCTCCCCGCTCGGCCAGCGGCGCCCGCTGCGCACCGTGGTGGACGACAGCGCCCTCGCCCACGCCACGGTGTACGTCTCGGCCGGCCGCCGCGGCCTGGAGGTCGAACTCGCCCCCGCCGACCTGGTCGCGCTGACCGGCGCCCGCACCGCCCCCATCGGCCGCTGAGCCGCGCGGACCCGCCCACGGCCTTCCGCGCCCATTTCCGGCGCGGCCGCCCCCCACCGGCCCGGCCGGGCCCGCGGTGCGGCCGCGAGACGCTTTTCCGGGTGGTTCCGAACCCTTTGTCGAATTCACCATCGATCACGCTTTTCCTGTTCGACACAGGCGCCACACCCATCCCTTGTCGAAATACTCCCGTAATAGCCCAACGATGCGGCCGACGGGATTCCCCGGGCCCGCCGGGGCCGGATTCCACCATCGCGCCGGCGACGCGACGGTGTCGAGCAGGGAAACGTTTCCCCTCCGTACGCCGGGCGCCCGCGGAGCGCACTTCCCCCGCGCCCTCACCGACCCCTCGGGGCGTCCACCCCCCGGACACGGCCCCCGGCCAGTGGAGATCCGGCCGCCGTCCGACACGCCGACCGGCGGCGCCCGGCGCACCGCACCGCCGGAGAACCCGGGGACGACCGGGCACGGAGCCGTACGGATCGCGTTCTCGCGCCGGCTCGAATATCCGCGACGCCGTGCGCACCGGCGCGCTGGAGCGACAGGTACATTGAAATTCGCGCCATTGCCGGGGTACTTGTCGCACCTCAATACTTCGGATCGTCACATCGACCGCCGGTTTTCCAGCCGGCTGCCGAGGACCTCGCCCGTTACCAGCCGCCCCCTGATCCCGCCCCCGCGACCGCGGTGGCACCCGGCCGGCCCGATACCGAGGAGGACTCCGTTGGACAACCGGTACGAGGCCTACGCCTACGCCGACCCGCTGTTCTACGACTCGCCCCGCCGCTGGGGCGCACACGAGGAGTTCGAGGCCGTCACCCGGCCGCTGCCCGACGGCTGGGAGCGCGGCGACCTGGAGATGTGGTCCGTCGTCCGCCCGACCGGGGTCCAGCTGCCGGAGCAGGGCTGGAAGATCCACGTGTCGGCCCGCGTCGAGGACGCCGAGGAGGTGCTGGAACTGGTCCACGGCTACTGCCTGGACACCCGCGTCACCTTCAAGTTCCTGCGCGGCCTGCCCATCCTCCAGGTGCAGAACTCCAAGTACGCACCGCGCGGATCCAGCGGGAAGTTCTGCACCCTCTACCCGGTGGGCGACGACGAGCTGGAGCGATGTCTCGACGGCCTGGGCCGCCTGCTGGCCGGGCGCCGGGCGCCGTACATCCTCAGCGACCTGCGGTGGGGCGACGGACCACTGTTCCTGCGCTACGGCGGGTTCTCGGAGCGGTACTGCCGCAACGAGGCCGGCGAGCGGGTCCTCGCCCTCGCCGGACCGGACGGGCGGCTCGTCCCCGACGTCCGGGGGGCCGGGTTCGCCGTCCCGCCCTGGGCGCCCGTCCCGGACTGCCTGGCCCCGGCCCTCGCCGCCCGCTCCGCCCAGCAGGACTCCGGGCTGCCCTACACCGTGGAACGCGTCCTGCACTTCTCCAACGCCGGCGGCGTCTACCTGGCGGGCGGAGGCCCCGACGGCACGCAGGTCGTCCTGAAGGAGGCGCGGCCGTTCGCCGGCCTGGACCAGCGCGGCGTCGACGCGGTCACCCGGCTGCACCACGAGCACGACGTGCTGGCCCGCCTGGCCGGCGTCCCCGGGGTGCCCGCCCTGCACGGGCTGCTGACCGCCTGGGAACACCACTTCCTGGCCGAGGAGTTCGTGACCGGCCGGTCGCTCACCGAGTGGCTCACCGCCCGCTACCCGCTCATCCACCCGGACAGCGACGAGGCCGCGGTCGCGACGTACACCTCGGAGGCGCTGGACGTCGTCGGGCGGATCGAGGAGTCGCTGGCCGCGATCCACGCCCGCGGGATCGTCTTCGGCGACCTCCACCCGCGCAACCTGATCGTCCGGCCGACCGGCGAGGTCTGCTTCATCGACTTCGAACTCGCCAGCCCCGCCGACGCGTTCGTCCGCCCCGCGCTCGGCGCGGCCGGCTTCACGGCACCGGCCGGCTACACCGGGCCCGACATCGACCGGTACGCGCTGGCCGCCATCAGGCTCTGGCTCTTCCTCCCGCTGGCCCAGCTGCCGGCCCTCGACCCCGGCAAGGCCGACGAACTGGCCGACGCCATCGAACGGCGCTTCCCCGTACCGCCCGGCTACACCGACGACATCCGGCGGTTCCTCGGCCCCTCGGCCGAGGCCGGCCGCACCCCCCGGCCCGACGTCGGCCGGCGCCGCGCCGAGGCCTGCGCCCTCCTCACCGCGCCCGTCCCCGACTGGCCGCGGATCCGGGACTCGCTGGCCCGGGGCATCGCCGGGACGGCCACCCCGGACCGCCCCGACCGGCTCTTCCCCGGCGACGTCGCACAGTTCACCCACGGCGGACTCGGCCTCGCGCACGGCGCGGCGGGCGTCCTGTACGCCCTGCGCGCCACCGGCTCCAAGATCGACCCCGGGCACGTCCGGTGGCTCGTCCGGGCCGCCCGCACCCGTCCCCTCACGGCCGGGCTGTACCACGGCGGACACGGCGTGGCCTACGCGCTCGACCTGCTCGGGGAGCGGGAGGCCGCGCTCGGCCTGCTGCGACGCCTACCCGACCCGGCGGCCGAGAGCCCCGGCCCGGGACTGGCCTCCGGCGGCCCCGGCATCGCGCTGGCCCTGCTGCACTTCGCCACCACCGGTGAACCCGGCCTGCTGGACCAGGCCGTCGGGCTGGCGCGCGCCTCGGCCGACGCCCTGGAGAAGGCCGGCCGCGGCGACTCCCGGCGGCGGGCCGGCCTGCTGGCCGGGGCCTCCGGCGCCGCCCTCGCGCTGATCAGGCTCCACGAGCACACGGGAGAGTGGAGTCTGCTCGACCAGGCCGAGTCCCTGCTGGAGCTCGACCTCGACCGGTGCACGGACGTCGCGGACGGCACGCTGCAGGTGGTCGACGGGCGACGCGTGCTCCCGTACGTCGAGACCGGCAGCACCGGGATCGGCCTGGTCCTGGACGCCCTGCTGGCCCACCGGCCCGACAGCCCCGTGGCCTCCGCCGTGCCCCGCATCCGGCGGGCCGCCGAGCCGGAGTTCGTGATCCAGCCGGGCCTGTTCAACGGCCGGGCCGGCCTGCTCGGCTACCTCGCGCTCACCGGGCGGGGCCCCGGCACGGCCGAACTCGACCGGCAGCGCCGCCTGCTCGCCCTGCACCAGGTCACCTACCGCGGCGAACTCGCCTTCCCCGGAGACCAGTTGCTCCGGCTTTCGACCGACCTCGCCACCGGCTCCGCCGGCGTGCTGCTCGCGCTCGGCACCGCGCTGGCCGGCACCCCGTTCCTGCCCTGGACCGGCCATCCGCGCACCGCGGCCGCCTCCGCCGGCCGCTGACGGCCCGCCAGGTCCGCCCCCGGCGCCCAGGCGCCCCACCTGCTCCCGGCCTCCCGGCCGGGTGGTTCCACCCCTCACCACCGTTAGGAGAACAGTCATGGCGATCCTCGACCTCCAGACCATGGAGCTGCCCGAGACCGAGGCGGCCCCGATCGACGACACCCTCGCCAGCACCAGCTCGCTGAGCGTCCTCAACTGCGGCACCAGCACGGTCAGCACCCTGCTGTGCCTCTGATCCGCGGCACGGCCCGCTGAGGGCCGGGCGCGGGCGGCCGGGGGGGCGGGGCCGCCCCCCCCCCCGACCCCGGGCGGGCGCGCCCGGGGGGCCCCCCCCGCGCGTAATAAAAAAAAACAGCCCCCCACAAAGTGT